>CACYKP010000040.1:0-53441 GCA_902775025.1 uncultured bacterium
TCTATGTTTTAGTTTATAAATCATCTTCTAATTTCACATTTAATCTTCTGTAGGTCAGGTTCCACCTGACAATAACTTTTTTGCATCAAAATACATATTTTGATATGTAAGGTTTTTGTTCTTACTAAATTAAGCATATTTTAATTATGTTAATTTTTGGATAAAATTTCTGCTAATTTATCTAAACTTTTAAATTCTTTAATAAAACTTAAGTTTTTGGTAGTATTTACTATAAGAGGATAATATTATGTCGGTTTTTGATAATTTTAGCTATAAATTAATACACGAAGACAAGAATACAGGTGCAAGAGCAGGAATACTGCATACTCCGCACGGTGATATAGAAACTCCTATTTTTATGCCGGTAGGAACAAATTCAACCGTAAAACTTGTTACTAATAACAACCTGTACGATACAGGCGCACAGATAATTTTAGGGAATTCCTATCACCTTTATTTGAGAGCATTCAGGCGGATTTCAAGTCTTTTCTCTTGCTCACCTCAGAAAGATTACGGAAGAAGGAGTTGAATTCCGTGATCCGAAAGACGGGAAAAAGCATTTTATAAGTCCAGAAATATCAATGGAGATTCAACAATCAATCGGTGCCGATATAATTATGGCATTTGATTGGTGCGCTCCGTTCGGGTGTGATTATGAAACAGCAAAAGAAGCTATGGGAATTACTCACCGATGGCTTGAAAGATGTATAAAAGCTAAAAGAAGAGAAGACCAAGCACTTTTCCCGATTTGTCAGGGCGCATTCTATGATGATTTAAGAAAAGAAAGCGCTGAATTTGTTTCAAATATTGATGCCGTAGGGTACGCAATAGGTGGACTTAGCGTAGGTGAAGATAAAGAAACTATGAACCATTTTGTTGAATTTACCGCTCCGCTTTTACCTCACAACAAACCCCGTTACCTGATGGGAGTCGGAACTCCTGAAGATTTGTTGGACGGTATTAAACGAGGAATTGATATGTTTGACTGCGTTCTTCCGACTCGTAATGCAAGGCACGGTTCATTCTTTACTATGAACGGAAAAGAACAAATCAAAAACGCAAAATTCCAAGAAGACCCGCTTCCTCTTGATCCGACTTGTGATTGTTATGCTTGCAAAAATCATTCAAGGGCATATATCCGTCATCTCTATAAATGCGGAGAAGGAACGGGACAAGCATTGATGTCTATACACAACATCAAATTCCTGCTTAACTTTGTTAAAGGTGCAAGAAAAGCAATCCTAGAAGACAGATTTGAAGATTTTTACAACGAAAACTATCCAAAAGTAACTACTTAAGAAATCTCAAATTTGTACTAGGCATTGGCAAAATCTCATCTACAAAACTTATCGGTGCTTGAGGTGATACTTCAAAAATCTCAAAGAATTCTTCGCCTGCCTTTTGAATTTGCTTATCTGTCTTAAGATTAGCAGAATCAAAATTGTTTACGATATCCCCTGTAATAACGGCATTATCTCTATGTGAATATATATTTATACCATTATTAGAGATTCCTGTCTTTTGTTCTATCAGCTTTGTTGAAGGGATATGTTCCTTTTCCATAAATTCGCAAACTTCATCAGTAAATTTTACACATTTATCTGCAAACGAGTTTGAAGTATCATAAGCTTTTCCGCCAGCAATAAGTCCTACAACTCTATCATAGCTATATCTCATTTTATCCCTAAGATTATCCAAAATGTCTCCTAAATGTTCCTGAACAAGATCCATATTCTGCTCCGCAGGGTTAACATGAATAACACATTTATTCTTTAATGTTTGCAAGATTATCGCTACATTCATTGTCAAATCTCTTGCTTCAACTGCTGCGTTATTAATAATTGGTCTTTGACACCCTTGAATTGTCATATTCATATCTCTTGGTGTTGAAAGATTGACTATATTTTTTACTCTGTACATTTTTTTAGGATTAGAAAGCAGTTTAACATTAAGCATTACATCGTTTACAGTTGGTTTTATCATATTTTTACTCCTATTTTTTACTCAGCTATATAAAACATAAAACCCGTAAAAAAATTTTTTGCGGGGGGGGTAAATGTATCTAGTTGGTTGAACAGTTAAGGAGATTAACGTAATGGAGTAGCGTGGGTCTTGACCCACGAGTTTTGTCGGTTTAGTAAAACCGACCTATAAGCAACCAACGGCGGTTTTGCATTCTGCAAAACCGCCGTTGGTTATCTTAAAATTTATACATCAATCTTATCTCTATGCCTTAGCAAAAGAGTTATTTGAACGAGTTGAGATTTCTTCTTTTAGTTTAGAAATAAATTCATCTACACCCATCGTTCCTACTTGACCTATTCCTCTTGCACGAACTGCAACAGAGTTTGATTCGATTTCTTTATCGCCTATTACACAAACATAGTTAATTTTCTTGTCTTGCAATGATTCTCTAATCTTGTAGTTCATTGATTCAGAGCGGTCATCAAGGTTTACACGAAGTCCTGCTTCTCTCATTTTTTTGTAAACTTGTTCAGCAAAGTCAACGTGTTTTTCGTTAGAGATAGGAACAATTGATACTTGAGTTGGTGCAAGCCATGCCGGGAAGCATCCTGCATAGTGTTCAATCAAGATACCGTGGAATCTTTCCATAGAACCAAAGATTACTCTATGTAGCATTAATGGAGTTTTCATACTTCCGTCTTTGTCTTGATATTTGATATCAAATCTTGCCGGTAAGTTAAAGTCTAACTGAATTGTAGCACATTGCCAAGTTCTACCGATTGCATCTTTAACCTTGAAGTCAATCTTAGGCCCGTAGAATGCGCCATCACCTTCGTTGATGTCGTACTTCATTCCTCTGCGTTCCATAGCTTCCTTTAAGCCTGCTTCAGCTTTGTTCCAGTTTTCAAGTTCACCGACATAACTTTCAGGACGAGTAGAAAGTTCAACTTCAAATTCCATACCGAAGATTGCCATTGTATCAGCTACAAAGTCGATAATTGAGTTAATTTCATCAACCAATTGTTCAGGAGTACAGAAGATGTGAGCATCGTCTTGAGTAAACCCTTGAACACGGGTTAAGCCTGATAATGCACCTGATTTTTCTTTTCTGTAAACAGTACCGAGTTCAGCCATTCTAAGCGGTAAAGAACGATAGGAATATCTGTTTGCTTGATAAATCAAGATATGGAACGGACAGTTCATTGGTTTAACAACAAACTGGTCGTCAGAATCTTCATCTTTTTGTATAAAGAACATGTTTTCTTTGTAGTGATCCATATGTCCTGAAATTTCCCAAAGAGTAGATTTAGCGATTTGAGGAGTGTTAACGATAACATACCCTCTTTTTCTGTGTTCTTCTCTCCAGTAGTTTTCTATCTGTTCTCTTACGCAAGCAAGGTTCGGATGCCATAATACTAAGCCTCCGCCCATTTCTTCACGAGTTGAGAACAGGTCTAATTGCTTACCTAATTTTCTGTGGTCACGCTTTTCTGCTTCTTCTAAGAAAGTTAAATATGCTTGCAAATCTTCTTTATTCCAATATGCAGTGGCATAAATTCTTTGTAACATCTTATTTTTTTCATTACCACGCCAGTAAGCACCTGCAACTTTCAGAAGCTTAATAGCATTACCTTTAATGTAAGATGTGTTAGGAATGTGAGGTCCTGCACAAAGGTCGTTAAATAATACATTACCATCTTTATCTTTTGTTAAATATAAAGTAGGATTGTCGTTTCTGTGTTCTTCCAATAATTCTGCTTTGTAAATTTCACCCTCAGCTTTGAATTCAGCAATTTTTGCATCGACATCTTCAACAAAGTATTTTTCAAAAGTTAAATTTTCTTTGATGATGTTTTTCATCTCAGCTTCAATTTTTTCAAGGTCATCATGGGTAAACGCATACCCGTCAGTCAAATCAAAGTCATAGTAAAAACCGTCATCTGTTGCCGGCCCGATAGCTAACTTCGCTTGTGGGAAAAGCTTTTGTACGGCTTGTGCCATGATGTGTGAGCAAGAGTGTCTTAATACTCTTAAAGTTTCGTTGTTTTTTTCCATTTTATATCCTTTCTGCTTTGGGCAAATATTTTTACGTTTTGGCTTGTAGTCACGCCTACCCGCCATTTACATTTACCCTCGGGGTGGATCCCCCTAACTAGTACAAGTGATAGTTTATCATAAATATGCATAAAAAAGTAGCTTGGGGAATGTTTAATAATAAAAGTTTATTTAATATATGAATATGAAGAATTTTATATTATTTTTTTTTCTGATTTATTCCTGTATGTCAGCTATTGCTTACACAACAGAAGCATCAAAATTTGCAGAAGAACAATACGGATTGTTTAACAATAACAAAGTACACATAAATTCAAAAAAAGAACATACAGTAGAGTACCAACAATTTATAGGAGACATTTTTGTCCCCGCAATAACGTACGGTTACGGCGATATGAAAATTAGCAAAAAACAAAAAAAACAATTAAACAAAGAGAAATACAAAGGCAGCAAGTACTCTTGGACACACTGCCTGTGCAACAGTGCTAAAAACAAAAAATGCCGCATTACTTATACAGTATTGCTGGATTGCAATTGTAAACCGATTTGGAGCGGAATATATCCGTCTAAATAATAAAAAGACCTTACTTAATAAAGTAAGGTCTTTTTAAATAAATTAAATCTGTTTATTCAGCAAAGTATCTTGATAAAAGGCCGTCAAAACCTCTGCCATGACGAGCTTCATCTTTTGCCATTTCGTGAACTGTATCGTGTATAGCATCTAAGCCTAATTCTTTAGCACGTTTAGCAAGTTTTAATTTGCCGTCGCAAGCACCAAATTCTGCTTCTGCTCTCATTTCTAAGTTTCTCTTTGTAGAATTTGTAAGAACTTCACCCAAAAGTTCAGCAAATCTTGAAGCATGATCAGCTTCTTCAAATGCATATCTCTTGAATGCTTCTGCAACTTCAGGATAGCCTTCTCTGTCAGCTTGTCTTGACATTGCAAGATACATACCGACTTCAGCACATTCGCCGCTAAAGTTTGCTCTCAAACCTTCCATAATTTGAGGATCTAAATCTTTTGCAATCCCAACCCTATGCTCATCAGCATATTCCTTATTACCATCCTCTACTTTTGTAAAAACTTCTCTAACAGCACCGCAAACAGGACAGGTTTCAGGAGCTTCGCCCTCTACAGTATAACCACATACTGAACATACATATTTTGCCATATCTTTATCTCCCTTTCTAAATAAGACACAAGGGTATTATACCATGGAATTAATTATAATAAAAGCAAAATCTTGTAAAATTTTTATCAACTTTGCTCTTTCTTCTTAAAAACTATTTCGTATCCCTAAACAAAACGAGCCTCGGGATTGACCTTTGCTCGCTGTTTTTTAAGTAATGATTGATGATTTCTCTTTTTCTCTATTTTATAGTTGCATCATCGGTGGCTTGAAGCTGTTTTGACTTGTAGTTATGGATGACTGCATCAACCAATAAGTCGAATGAAGAGCTTTTCTCGATGTTCGGGAATTCTTCCTTCAATTGTTGTCTGACCATTGCTTCCAGCCTTTGTTCGTCAGCTTTTATTTTTAATTCATTACTTGATAACGATTGAATAAGATTGTCATTATCCTGAGCTTGTGATTTTGAATTCAAATTTGCTCTTGGATCGAGTGCTTCTTTAACTGAATTGATAAATTTCTTTAGGTTTGTCATACAGACCTCACTTTTGTTACTACCTTCACTTTGTATTTATATAAAGTTACATCAAGATAGAAATTGCCTATTTTTTTTCAAATCGTAACAAATATTTACAATTAATGCAAGATTACCACCTTCCCGTCGAACCATGTCCACCAGAAAATCCACCTCCACCGCCAAATGCACCTCTGCGTCGTCTTCTTCCTCCAAAAATTATTGCAAAAAAAGCAAGTGGGTATACCCACCATGGAGCACGGTTATTTTTGTATGTTTTCTTTTCAGGAGCATTGGAAGTGTATGTGAGAGTTTTGTTGTAAGAATTGGCTATAATATCTGCTAATGAGGCAACTCCTCGATAAATGCCTTTTGAGTATTCATTTTGTGCAAAATATGGAATCATATCATCGTTCATAATATTATCTGCTTTATTATTGGTAATAGTATTTTCCAACCCCATACCAACTTCTATTCTTGCAGTCCTTTCGTTTGGTGCAACAAGCAAAACTATACCATTATTAATATTTTTTGCTCCAACTTTATATGTTCTGCCAATTTGTACTGCTACGTCTTCAATGTTTTGTCCTTGCAAAGAATTGACAGTAACAACAGCAATCTCTGCTGTCGTTTCACTCTTTAACTCTCTTATTATACTTTCTATTGCACTATAATCGTTTCTGGTAATAATGTTGGCATTATCACTAATATATCCGCCTTTAAAATTCAAGTTTTCTAAGGCAAGAACAGCCGTTGAAAATACAAGTATTAATAACGTGACAAATATTTTTTTCATTTTTTGCCTTTTATATTATATTTTTGCAAAATCAGTTAATATTATATACTTATTTTTCAAACTATTCAAGAGCGAAAGGCGGTTATTTTTGATATTTTCGTCTTTGTCCATTACAAGAACATCATCAAAGAATTTGGTAACAACAGGATTTATTGCAATTAAATCGCTTAGATATTTGTTGTAATCACCGACAAAGTTTAAATCTTTAACTGCGACAAACAAATCTTTTTCAGCCTGTTCAACAAACAAAGCTTCATTGACTTCCGTTTTAAATTCGTCTTTAAGAATTCTTAGTACACGATTTGCGTTTTCTAAAAGTTTTTCGTCTTTTAAATTGCTGACGACTTTGACTCTTGAAACATAATCGTTTAAGTCTTTACAAGGATTTAGCCCTATATTTACCCCTGCGCATGCTTCAAGAACATTCTTAGAATAATCAGAGTTTAAGAAAATAATTAATCTTTGAACGAAGAATTCTTCTACATCAGCTTTAATATCAGCTTGAACAGGTAACAACGCTATGGCTTCATCAATAATTTTTGATAAATCTAATTTTAAATTATGTTCAAGTATTGTTTTAATAATACCTAATGCTGCACGTCGTACACCAAGAGGGTCCGAAGAACCGGTCGGTTTCTTACCTGCCGCAAAAACCGCACAAATTGTATCAATTTTATCAGCAATTCCAACAACCTGCCCTTCAATACTTTTTGCGGTTTCTGAGTCTGCATTAAGCGGGAAATAGTGCTCTCTAATACCGTCTTGAACGCCTTGTTCTTCTCCCGAAACACGAGCGTAATCAGCACCTATGAATCCTTGAAGTTCAGTAAATTCAAACACAAGATTTGTTGCTAAATCCGCTTTGCAAAGTTCAGCGGTTCTTTTTATTGAAGGTTTATTTACACCTAGAGCTGATGAAATTTTCTCTGATAGTTTAATAATTCTTTGTGTTTTATCATAAACAGAACCCATGCCTTTTTGGAAAGTCATTCCTTTCAAGTTTTCGACATAGCTTTCAAGCGGTTTTTTAGTATCTTCATTAAAGAAAAATACAGCGTCATCAAGGCGGGCTTTTATTACTCTCAGGTTACCGGCTTTAATGTTTTCAAATTCATTACCGATATAGTTTGTAATCGTTATAAATTTGTTTATCAGCTTACCATTTTTTTCGTAGAGCGCAAAGTACCTTTGATGTGTTTCCATAACAGTAACTGCAACTTCCTGCGGAATTGTTAGATATGCTGTATCAAAATCGCAGGTTACGGCAACAGGATATTCAACTATAAATGTAACTTCTTCCAATAAATCATCAGAAATCTTTGTAACTGCATTAAGTTTATCGGCTTCAATTTTTGTAAGCTCTAAAATTTTTGCCTGTCTTTCGTCTTGATCAACTATTACTTTTGCATCTCTTAATTTTGAAACATATTCATCAGGATTATTAATCACAATATTTTGAGTAGAAAATCTATGACCGTTTGTAACATTAGATGAATCTTTATCAATTATTCGTATTTTAACTTCTTCATTATCTAAAATAGAAAGAACCCATCTTATCGGTCTTGAAAACTTAACATCGTTATTTCCCCATCTCATAAAATGAGGACCTTGAAGCTTTGAGAAAATTTGCGGTACATTTTCTTGAAGTAAATCCTTTGTATTTTTTCCTTTTATTGAAATTTTTGCGTAAACATAATTATCCTCAACGTACAAATCATTTTTTGAAACACCGTTTTTATTAGCAAAACCTTCACCTGCTTTAGAGAGGTTGCCTTGCTCATCAAACGCAACTTTTGCAATAGGACCTTTCACAACTTTTTCAACATCAGGTTGTGATGCTGATAAACCGTCAACAATAACTGCAAGTCTTCTTGGTGTTGCCATAACTTTTACATTACCGTATTCCACATTATTATCGGAAAGAAACTTCTCAAAACCATGTTTCAATTGCTCTATAGCCATTGGTATAAATTTATAAGGTAGTTCTTCGACTCCGACTTCAAATAAATATTTACTCATCTTTTTCTCCATTTATATTTCAATAAATATAATTATACTATAAAGGAGTAAATACAATAGCAAAAAAAATTTTTTCGTGCTTTTAATAATTAGATACACATTTACTAAGGAGTTCTTTATGCAAATAAATAATATCAATTCTACACAAACAAATTTTAAATCTAAATTCGTACCAAATAAGTATTTAGAAAGCGCTTTTGAAAATGCATACAACGGAAATAACAGAACCTTTGTCAAATCAATAAAAGCAATACTAAATGACGGAAAACAAGATTCAATAGAATTAGTCAAAGGGGCAAACTCTAATTTACATTTACTTGTTAACGGTAAAATAAAAGAAGAGTCAATTATTTTCAGTTATTATGGAAACCCAAGTATTGACGTAATTGAAAAGTATGCAAAACAAATAAATAATTTGGATATTTATAACGGAGCATATAAAAATTTATCAAATAAAGAAAAAAAGCTGGTTCAAGAAGACGTTAATTTAATAAAATCTCTCACAGAAAATTTTGAAGACAGTACAAACTTTATTGATAATATTTTAAATAGAATTCAAAAAATGAAACAAAAAATTGACAAAAACACTAAACAAGAGATTGTAACATTAAAAGAAATTATTTTTAACAAAAAGTAAATAAAAACTCTCAAGGCGTCCCTTGAGAGTTTTTATATTTTATTCCTCTTTATCCAATCAAATTATCTTAATCTAACTGTTACTGATTTAGCTTTTTGAGTGTATTCAAGTTTGTCTTCTCTTGATAACCAGCCTAAGCCCATTTCAGCAAAATTGTCAGCTAAGCTTAAATCTTTTTTCATTTTGTTGATAGAAACTTCACCTTTTGTATTAAGGTAGTTGTAAATTGTTCCTGCTGATTCAATAATTTGTTCTTGGATTCCTTTAATTTCTTTAACTTTTGCCATGTTTAAATCTCCTTCTATGTGTGTGTTTCGTAAGCATCTCTGCTTACCAATTTATTCTATAAAAAATCTTTGATTTTTGCAAGTGTTTTAAATACGATTTATGGTAAAATAGTACATACGGAGTATGTTATTAAATTATATTAAAGCTGATTTTCGAGAACATACGATTCTTGATAAATATTTTTCACTAATCTCTGAAGGTGTAAAACCCTCTGAGATATTAGTTCTTGCACAAAATTCAAATTCTAAAAAAAGACTGCAAAATAAAATTTTAGAAAAAATTCCAATTAACTCTATAGAAAAAATAAATATACATTCTTTCTTCTCTCTTGTATATAATACTTTGCAAGATAATTGGTGTTTTTTGGAAAATTCGGTAAAAGGCGAAAAATCTTTTATTCTACCAAACCTTGTCGGACTCGAAGTTTCACAGTTCCTTCTAAAAGATCTTTTGAAGAATATAATTGTCAGAGGATATAATTCAAAAAAATCTCTTCTTCATCAAATTTTTAGAAGATATTCCCTTATTGTTCAAAATAATTTGGATAATAAAGAAGTTCAAGAAAGAGCAAAAATATTAAAAGAATCTTTTGCTGAAGATGCGGAGCTTATTATTAAAAAACTTTTAAAAACAACATTGGAAAACAGGAGTTTAGATTATCTGCGGCAAACGTTAATCTTCAATTTTGTATATCAACATACCGATTATTTTAAAAATATTAAATATCTGCTCGTTGATGATGCTGACGAAATGACTCCTGTTTGTTTTGATTTTATAGAGTATTTAAGACCTCAACTTAAAGATTGGTTAATATGTTTTGACGCTCTTGGTTCATCAAGATGCGGATATTTAAGTGCAGATACTTCAATGGAATACAAATTGAAAACTCTTTTTAATGAAGAAATTACAGAAAATGTTGAAGAAAATAAATTTAAAAATGGTGAAATTATTTTTTCTAATATACTTGAAGAAAAACATGAAGCTTTAGAAAAATTTTCTCTTACATCGCTTTCAAAACGTGCTGAAATATTAGATTGGACTATTTGTAAAATAAAAGAATTATTATCTCAAAAAAGTATTCAGCCAAAAGATATTACTATAATAACACCGCTGCAAGATGACATGCTAAGATTTACTTTGGAAGAAAATCTTTCAAGAACATGCAATCTTGTATTCTTGAGCGGAAGCGAAAAGCTTATATCTAATCCTTTAGTCAGGGCAAGTTTGAATATTTTAAGACTTATGCTCGGACTGGATGTTACTGAAATGAATTTGAGAAGTATTATATCGGATTATATCGGAATCCCTTTGATATATTCTAAAGAAATATTTGAAACTTATAAAAACACAAAAACTTTACCGATTGAAATTAAAGAATACAACGATAAATACCAAAAATTTTATAAAGCATTTAATGAAATAAAAGAAAAAGATTGCAAACTTTCACTCAAAATTTATGAAATGTTTTCTCAAGTTGTTGATTTTGTTGACAAAACAAAAATAAACAAATTTAACTTTTTTATTAAAGAGCTTCGAGATTTTGAAAATGTTCTCGGAACAAAAGTTGTAAAAGAAAGAATAGAAGATATCATTATACATTTTGAAAATTCTATTATTGCAGAAAATCCTAATTCAACATTGGAGATTTTAGACAACGATTTAATAATCGCAACTCCGCAAAAGATTATTGATAATAAAATTTCCGCAAAATATCAATTTTGGCTGGATGTATCTCATTCAGATTGGGTAAAAACAGATACAGGACCTCTGTATAATGCGTGGGTAATGCAGAAGGATTGGGCAAAAGAAGAATATACTGTTGAAGATGATATATATTTATCACGTCAAAAAACCGCAAGAATTTTAAGAAAACTTCTATTACTATCAGAAGTTCATACTTTTGCACTCTCAAGCCTTTTTGATCCTTCAGGTGTTGAAAATTTAGGCGGAATTCAACCTTATGTTGAAGCATCTTCAAGTGAAGTCTATAAATCAAAACCTGCATTTACCATAAAGCCGAGAGATGACCAAAGACCAGTACTTGATTACCAAAAAGGTTCTATGGCAATATCTGCGGTTCCGGGGGCAGGCAAAACAACTATTCTTTTGGCACTTATTATAAAACTCATGCAAAAAGGAATAAATCCTAATAATATATATGTTTTAACTTATATGGATTCCGCTGCGAGAAACTTCCGTGAAAGAATTAAAAATATGTGCCCTGATACAACTTTACTTCCTAACATAAGTACTATTCACGGACTTGCACTAAAAATAATAAAAGAAAATTCTAATTTCGAAAGACTCAACTTAACTGATGACTTTGAGATTTGCGATGACACACAAAGAATGCGAATAATACGTTCTATAGGCAGCAAGCTTACAAAAACTGAGCTTGAAGATTTTGACAGGGCAACTTCTGTATTCAAACTTCAAGAGGGTAATATTGATACTCCTTCTACGGACAAAAAGATTGAGAAATTTAAATTATTTTATAAAGAATATCAAAACCAGCTTAAAGAAGCTAATATGATTGATTATGATGATATTTTGATAATGTCGGTTAAGCTATTAGAAAATAATCCGGATATTTTAGAATACTATCAAGATATTTGTGAATACATTATTGAAGATGAAGCTCAAGATTCATCAGGAGTTCAGCAAAGATTAATAGGGCTTTTGAGCGGAAAACATAAAAATCTTATAAGATGCGGCGATATAAATCAGGCTATAACGACAACTTTTTCAAACGCTGATGTAGAAGGGTTTAGAAAATTTATTCAAACTGCAGATAAAACAGTTGAGATGAACCATTCTCAAAGATGCACCCAAGATGTTATGAATTTGGCAAATAATCTTGTTAATTGGGGTTCAAAACTCCTTCCCAAAGCCTTAAAGGGGTTGAAGGCAAAAATCCAATATCAGAACACGCTATTAATTCTATTATTTTTGATAACCAATTTGTAGAAAGAAACTATATACTTAAGGAAATAAAAAATATTCTTACAAGAAATAAAGATGCAACAATCGGACTTCTTTTAAGAAATAATTATCAAGTTTCATCGTGGACAACTTTTATAAATGATGCAGGCTTAAAAACAATTACAAGGAGCGAATCATTAGGTCAAAAGGGAGTGTTTAATACTATATTTTCAATACTTCAATTTATACAAAAACCATTCGATAATGAGGTTTTAGCTAATACTTATGAAAAACTTGCAGAACTCGGATTCTACAAACAAAGACTTCAGTTAGAGATAAAAAATTCTGAAATTCCTTTTATTCAAAAAAATGTGGATGATATTGAAAATAATTCTCTTTCTCAATTCTTGTGGGATATGCGATATTGGTTAAATTCATCTACACTTCCGTTGGAAGAATTGGTTATAAGGATAGGGCTTTTCTATTATACAAGTGATATTGAAAAATCAAATGTGTATTTGATAGCAATACTGGTAAAAAGGCTTAATTCTACCGGTGATTTTGATTTGACTTTGCAAAGATTAGAAGAACTATCAAAAAGACCTTCACTAAGCGGTTTTAAATTTTTCTCCGAAGAAGAAGATAAGGATGCAATAAAAGGTAAAGTTCAAATAATGACACTGCACAAATCTAAAGGAGATGAATTTGATTATGTATTTTTGCCTGAGATGAGCGAAAAGTCTTTATCTATTGATGTAAATAAAGCTAAACTAAAATCCTCCTCAACTTTTATGGAAGAAGTAAAAGGGTTCAATCCAAATTACAAGAAAAAAACAGAACTTGAACTAAAAGAATTTAACTCGGAAGAAACCCTAAGACTTTTGTATGTTGCAATAACAAGAGCACAAAGAAAGCTGTATATAACGACTTCATCAAAAACAAAATCATTTGGGAAAGAGATTGCACAAGAACCGAGTATAATTTTTGACAATATATTATAGGGGTAAATATATCATACTAATTCTCTTTAATATATTGAATATCGTATCCCAATATTTCTGCAATAATCATAACTTCATTATAAGTAAGTGAACCTCTGCCAAGTTTTTGGGCAAGGCTCGTTTGAGTATATTTTTTTCCAGTCTTTTCAGAAAGCATTAAAACCAAATCCTTTTGCTTTATGCCTTCTTGTGATAACAAAGTTTTTACTTGCTCTCTTACTTTTAATCTCATATATTTATTTTACTCATATAGCAATAAGTTGACAAATAAGACAAAAAAGATTATAATTTTTGTCATATATGGAAAATATTTTCTAAATTTGACAATGATGCAATAACAAAACTTTACAAAGGAGAGATTATGATTGAAGAAGAACTCAGATGTACTATCATTGATGAGAATAAAAAGAATATCTTTGTATATTCAAAAAGGTTATGTTTGCTGCTCAAATATGTTGATTTTAAAGATATTAATTTGATAGAAAAAATTATCCTTAGTAATTTTTTAAACGAAATAGCCTACAATATTAAAATTGAAACAGAAAATATTACACAAATATTGATTAAAGAATAATTAAAATACATTTGGCATGCCTTCCGCTGATATATTTTCCCCCCTAGCCCTTTACGGCTCCGTCAAGAGGATTATTGATCAAATATTTTTTGCCTGTGATGAATACCAAGATTACCGGTATTGAGCAGATACAAGAACAAGCCATTAATTCACCCCACATTGTAACTTCTCTAAATGTACTTTTGAATATTGTTAAGCCGACTGCAAGTGTTCGCATACTTTCCGTATTTGTAACAATTAAAGGCCACATAAAACTGTTCCACGTTGTAACGAATGTAAAAATACTAAGCGTCGCAATCGCAGGAATAGCACAGGGTAAAGCTATTTTTAAAAATGTTTGCCAAATATTGCAACCATCAATTGTAGAAGCTTCTTCTAATTCTTTTGAAAAACTCATAAAATACTGCCGCATAAAAAATACGCCAAACCCGCCAAATAACCCAGGAACAATTAGTGCCTGATATGTATTTATCCAACCCAATTTACTCATTAAATAGAATAGCGGAACAATGTTAACTTGAGATGGAATCATCATAGTTAGTATAAATATAAAAAATAATATATCACTACCTTTAAATTTGCATCTTGCAAATCCGTATCCTGCAAGAGCAGAAATTATAACTTGCCCTATTGTAGTACATAGAGCAACAATAAGACTATTCAAAAAATATTTTGCTACAGGAATTGCGTGAAAAACGTTTTTATAAGCACAAAATGAAAGATTAATATTTTTATAATCAGTAAAAATATTCTCTTGACCGCTTAATGATATTAAAAACATCATAAAAAACGGAATTATCATTGATAAAGCAAGTAATAATAAAACAAAGTACAAAAAAACTTTCTTCATATATTTATTTTATATTAAAATTGTATTTTTGACTAAATAATACACAGTTCTTTTGTCGTTGTATTCAGTAACAATTATTAAATATGACCTACAAGTTTTTACCCTCTCAAGTTTGGGAGGGTAGAAATTCGCTTTGAAGGCTTGGCATGAAAAGCAGAATTTCGGGTGGGGTTCTACATCCATATTAACAGATACAGGTTGTCATATATTTTAATAAAAATCAACAATTTTTGTCAGGTGAAACCTGACCTACTTTTACTGTCATTCTGAGGCAAAAGCCGAAGAATCTCAAAATTATGACTTTTTCTGATAACTCTATAGACCACATGGTCTATCTTTGTAAAATATTTACCCTAAATTTAAATCTTACGATTGATGTGTATTGATGCAAAACAATATATATTATATGTGGGGAGGGGTAGATATACAAAAAACTCTATCACTCAATCAAATGGTAAGTCAGAATAAATGAGAAATGGAAAGTTGAAAATGGAAAATTATATTTTCATTCTATGCTTACATTCTTCAAAAATAATTTACTAAAAAGAGGAATCTATAAATGTTAAGAGCTTTAACAACCGCAGCGACAGGTATGATAGCACAGCAAAACTACCTTGATGTTATCGCAAACAATGTAGCGAATGTTAACACAACAGGGTACAAACAATCTCGTATCGAGTTTCAAGACTTGTTATCACAAGCTGCAAGAACACCGGGTGCGTTGATGAACCAAGGTACATATCAGCCGGTTGGTATTGAAATCGGATTAGGTGTTAAGACTGCTGCTACAACAAGAGTATTTACTCAAGGTGTTGCAATATCTACCGGCAGACAGCTTGATATTGAAATCGAGGGAGAAGGTTTTCTTCAGGTTATGAAAGAAGACGGCTCGCTTGCATATACTCGTGATGGTTGTTTGCAGGTTGACTCTCTCGGTCAGTTGTGTACGAATGACGGACTTTTAATTCAGCCGTCTGTATCAATTCCTCGTGGTAATATCTCGGTAACACTTCCGGGGCAGACTCAACAATCAACAGTAGGAGCCCTGCAGCTGGTTAAATTCCAAAACCCTTCAGGTTTGTTATCTATCGGGCATAACTTGTATCAGGAAACACAAGCATCAGGTAACCCTGTACAAGATACTCCGGGGCAGAATGGTTTGGGTTTAATTCAACAAGGTATGCTTGAAGGCTCAAATGTACAAATAGTTGATGAGCTTGTAGGTCTAATCAAGGCAGAAAGAGCTTTTGAATCTAATTCAAGATTGATTACGGCATCAAGTAATATACTTCAAGTAACAAATAATATGGCATAAAAGAAATGAATAAGTGAATAAGTTCGTTAAATTCGCTTCACTCATAAAAAGATAAAGTTGAAATAGGAAAAATATGAATATAGTAATTAACAAAAAATCAAATACCACTAAGGCTAAGTTTAAAACTCACTTATTGCCTTATTGCCTTATTGCCTTATTCACTTTATTCATTGTTCCTTCCGTAAATGCTCAAATTATTTCATCAAGCAAAGTAAAAGTTGATGTTGCAAGATTATTTGAGAATAATTACAAAAAAGTTGTTGACGGTGATGTTCAAGTAAAAATCACGGCAACTCCGTTTGCAGACTTACAGTTACCTGATGGAAGAATAACATATAAAATTAACGGAAATACAGACAAAATTTTACCAAGAGATGTCAAAAGAGTTGATGTATTTGTAAATGGAATTTATAACAGAACTTTGAACCTTCCTGCACAAACTTCCGTTTATAAGGATGTATTGGTTGCAAGCGAACAAATAAACAGAGAACAAACTTTGACAAAAGATTGTACAGAAGTAAAAAAAGTTGATGTTTCTATGAGAGCAGACTACGTTTTAGATGGCTCTATGCTTGAAAGGGAAATAACAACAAAAAAGATTTTTCAAAAAGGTGAAATAATTGACAGAAGGTTTGTAAAGATGAAGCCTGATGTTGCAAGAAACGCAGATGTGAGAGTATTCTTTGTATCAAACGGTGCGGTAATGATATCAATAGACGGGACGGCAATGTCAGACGGAATGTTAGGTGATTATATAAACGTTGAAAACAAAAACTACAAGAAGGTATATAACGGGAAAATAATTGGCGAGAACAGGGTTCTTGTTAATATTTAATTAACTTAAGCACGAAAATGAATCGAAATGGAAAATGGAAAGTGGAAAATGGAAAATTAATTTTATCAAACAAATAAAAATAAAGATTATTCTAAAATAATTTTCAATTTTACATTTTCAATTTTCAATTAATAAAAAGACTTGAGGAAGAAAAAATGAAAAAATTAATAGCATTAATTTTAACAATGATGATGTGTATCGGTCTATCACCGGTTAATGCGGCGACTGTTCGTATTATGGATATTGCTCATATTCAGGGAGTTAGAGAAAACCAGTTAGTCGGATATGGTATCGTAGTGGGTTTGCCGGGAACAGGTGATAACTCTCGTTCAACTCAGATTACAAACAAAATGTTATTAAGAAACCTGGGCACGGTAATTGAGCAAGAAAACTACATCCAAAAAGGTGCTTCTGCTGCAGTAATTGTAACAGCAAATGTTCCTCCCTTTGCAAAAAACGGCGACAAAATTGATGTTACCGTTTCTGCAATGGCTGATTGTAAAAGCTTAGAAGGCGGTGTGCTTGTTCAAACTATTTTGAAAGCTCCTAACGGTGAAGCAGTAGCAGTTGCTCAAGGACCTTTAACAGTAGGCGGCATTGCAAAAAGTGCAGGCGGCTCTTCTATGAGAAACGCAATTACAACTACAGGCAGAATTCCGGGTGGTGCAATTGTTGAAAGAGATATTTTTACCGAAATAGGTGATGGTGATTCAATTACATTGTCAGTTGACAAATCAGATTACACACTTGTTTCAAGAATTGCTCAAGTAATATCAAAAATTGCTCCTGCTCGTGCAATTGACGGAAGCTCAGTAAGAGTCCAAATTCCTGCAAAATTTCAAAATGACAGAGTAACATTTTTATCAATATTAGAAAATCTTGACGTTACACCGACAACAGAAAAAGCAAAAGTTGTTGTTAACGAAAGAACAGGAACTGTAGTAATCGGTTCAGATGTAAAATTACTACCTGCAGCAGTTGCTCACGGAAATATTACGGTAACAGTTTCTGCGCATAATAATGTTTCTCAGCCAAACGAATTTTCAAACGGTGCAACAGTCGGATTTGAAAATGCAGATATTGATATAGAAAAAGCTCCGGGACGTTTAATTGAGATGGGAGCAAACAGCAATCTAAATGACTTAGTAAGAGCATTAAATTCAATTGGTGTTGCACCTGTCGATTTAATCTCAATCTTGCAGGCTTTGAAAAAATCGGGAAGTTTGCAAGCAGAATTGGTAATTATCTAATGGAAAATGGATAATTAAAAAAAGGAAAACAAAATGGCAATAACACCCACAAGTGATATAACATCAGGAACAATTGATTTAATAAAGCATGGCTTGCACACGGCAAGAACAGTCAATGCCGATCAGGAATTGTATAACCAAATCAAAAATTCAGGTGATGAAAAAACACAGTTGAAAAAGGTCGCAACAGAATTTGAATCTATTTTTATAACAAAAATGCTTCAAGAGATGGATAAAACAGTAGACAAAGAAGAAAATGGCTTATTCGGAAATGATAATAAGTACGAAGAAGCGTTTAAAGGAATTGTATTCCAGCAAATGGGCAGAGATTTGGCAAACAATCCTAGAACGACTTTCGGATTTGCAGACCAAATCTACAGACAAATGGAACACTTAGTAAAGTAAAAGTATAAAGTAGGTTGGGCATACTTGCCCAACAACAAAAAGGTAAAATATGGAAATAATCAAAGCACAAACAGGGGTAAATGCAGTACAACAGTTCAGCGCTCTTAATTCATTTAAGAGTAATAAAGTTTTGAAACCGGCAGAGGAGCTTCAAGAAAAATCAGAAGTATCAGACGGTACAAAAACTGCTTCAACACCTTCTTTGCTCGACAGAATTGATGTTGATGAACTTAGACAGTGTGCGGAAAAAGTAGGCGAATTTAATATTTCAGATGATGATATTAAATACGGCTTGCTTTACGGAAGAAGCGTTATTGCCGAATGGCTTTGCTAAATGGAAAATGGAAAGTTGAAAATGGAAAATTAATACAATTTACAGTAGGGTGCATTTATATGCACCAAAAAAATAAATAGTAGGTCAGGTTTCACCTGACAAAAATAATAAATCGGCGTGGGCTGACACCTCACCCCCCACTCCCGCCATCAGCGGGGCGGGCTCTCTTCAAGGAGAGGGAGAAAAGATTAAAACTTGAGGAATAAGAGGTAAAGGATATGAATAAACAAAGCAGAATGACAAATAACAAAAAGGATAAGTTTAAAACTCACTTATTGCCTTATTGCCTTATTGCCGTATTCACTTTCTTAATACTTACACCAATAAATGCTAACGCAGAGTCATTGTTTGTTCTCGGGGCACAGCAGCATTATCAGGGGACTCCACGCTCATTGTTCGGCGGAGTACAAGCTCATCAAATCGGAGACTTAATCTCAATAAGAATGGCTGAAAACGTTTCTGTTAGTGATAATTTAACCTATTCTTCAGCTAAAGAATCAAATACAAGAGATGCTTTTACATCATATCTTAAAGAATGGTTTCATCTTTCAGGTTTAAAGAGTTCCGGCGGATACGGAGGAAGCAACGAAGTATCAAATTCCGCACAAGGACAAAGAGCCTTGTCTATGGGAGACAGAATTGCGTGTCAGGTTGTTCAACAGTTACCAAACGGGAATTTGGGCATTCAAGGTAAGAAAACTCTTGTTAACGGAAATGAAAGAGTTGATTTTATTGTAACAGGAGTTGTTGATCCTCGCTGGCTAAGTGTTGACGGAGAAGTTTATTCATATAATGTTTCTAATCTTCAATTTGCTCTATCAGGCAGAGGCTCTGTATCAAGAAGTCAAAACGAAGGTATATTCAACAGGTTTATCAGATATCTGTTCTAATAATGAACAAATTAGTTACAAAAACAGTTAAAATAGTAAGAGAAAAAATATATGACAACGTCAAACTTTCAAAATTTAATAGAAATATTGGATAAAGAATACAAGGCATATTCTGAACTCAAGACTCTTTTTGAAGAAAAACGAGAAATTCTTAAAAAATCCCGTTCGGATGATTTGGGAGTTCTTGACAATAAGATAATTGCACTAAATAATAAAATAACAAGTCTTAACAAAGACAGGCAAAAAATAGCGGAAGAACTTACCGGAAAGAATGCTAACATGTCCGAATTCATTGAATTTGCTAAAATTAATGCACCGGATTATGTAAAACCTCTTGAGGAAAGAAAAGTTAAGATTTGTAAATTAATTCCTGAGATTACGTTATTAAATAATCAAAATGTGGAACTTTTGAAACATGGCATTATAATTACTAACAAGATGTTAGAAACAATTATAGATGCATTCGCTCCACAAGGAAGTTATTATAACGGAGCAGGCAAAACAGATACACATGACATAGATATGTGGACAATCAGTGAAGAAATCTAATAAGGATATTAGACTATGAATTTGTTATCATCATTAAATATTAGCGCAGGAGCGTTATCAGTAAACGAAAAAGCGATTAGTGTCGTTTCACATAACGTTTCCAATATGAATACAGAAGGATACCACAAACAACGTGTTAACCTTCAGGCTCGTAATATTGCAGGTCAAATCGGTGATAATCCTGCAAATCAGGTTCGTGCAAACGGCGGTGTAAAAATCGCTAACGTAATGCGTTACAATGATGATTATTTAAATAATTATTACAGAGAACAACTTTCTCAGAAAAATATGCTTGAACAACAATTGGGAAACCTTGACGAACTTGCCGCAATTTTTGACGACTTGGATGGTAAAGGTGTTGATTCAGCATTAAGCAAATTTTATGAAGCGTTAAACAACCTTCAAGAATATCCTGCAAGCTCAACTGCAAGAACAAACTTTATTGAGGTTTCAAAAACCTTAACAGGAGTATTAAATGAAAAAAGTGTTCAATTAAGTAAATTAACCGGTGAAGCTTTGGGGGACGGTTCTTCTGAAGACGCTCTTAAAAATTCAAAAATTTATGTTCAATACAGACAATTAAATAATTCTTTAGACGAACTTGCAGCTGTTAACAAAGCGCTTCAAACAACTCAAACAGGAACTTTAACAGCTAATAACCTCCTTGACCAGAGAGATTTAATTTTACATGATATTGCACAATATGTTGATATTACTGTAGATGAAAAGCCAAACGGTTCTGTAACAGTTTACACAGGAGATCAAGCTCTTGTAAAAGGTGCAAAAGTTGTCGGAAAGCTTGACATTGAAACCGCAAAACATTACTGCGATGCCCATGGCATAAAGTATCCTGATGATTGGACAGGTGAAAATGCAGTTTTGAGTATAGTTGACAGCGATGGAGGTAAAATTGTAGAAAATGCAAACTCTATAATTACAGGAGGTGCACTAGGCGGTTTAATTCACTCTGCAACAGATTATAATGACGGAACAATCAATGCCGGTACTATACAAGCAAACTTGGATAAATTGGCAGGTACAATTGCAAAGATATTTAATGATTACAATACACGAGCTAACGCATATTGTATAGATCCTGCAAATACCAACCACTTAAAAGCAACAAGTGCAGATAATATTTTATTTGCCTGCTACGATGAAAACGGTCAAGAAACAACAACGGGAATAACTGCCGCAAATATCAAGATTGCAGATAATCTTAAAACAAATGACGGCATTTGGAACATAAGCTGCGCATATTTTGACGATCCGAACAATTTTGATGAAAATGCAGTCGGTAATGCTCAAAACGTAGTTGCAATGCTTGGAACAAGAAATGAAAAACAAGCAGACTTAAACGGTATGTCCGTGGAAGATTATTACACAACGATGCTTGGCAAAATTGCTTCTGCAGGAGACAGTGCAAAATCATTATATGATACTCAATGCGATGTTGTTGATTCTTTGGAAAATCAACTTGATTCTGCATACGGAGTAGATATTAATGAAGAATTGGTTGATCTAGTTAAATACCAAACCGCTTATGCGGCTGCCGCGAGAGTATTTAATACGGTTAACAATTGTCTTGATACATTAGTAACATTAGGACGTTAATAAAATTATAAAAAATAAAATAAAACAAGGACAGTACAACAGAATAAAATAATACCAGGAAGGTAAATTATGTATTCAAATCGTATCTCAACAACAGGACGCTACAATATGCTTGTAGCAGACATTCAAAAAAATGAAGCTAATTACAACAAACTTACTACTCAATTAGCATCAGGTAAGAAAATTACAAGTATAACCGATGACCCTATTGCTGCAGTAAATATAGTTAATACAAACCGTCAATTAGGGCAAATAGAAACATTTAACAAAAATACCGGTTTGGCAATGGAAGAATTGGATACATTGGACGATTTGATGGAGCTTGCCGGCGGATATTTGCAGCAAGCTTGGGATAAAGCTGTTCAAGCTAATAACGGAACTTATGCACAAACTTCATTAGAAGCTTTAAAAACAGAGATTGATGAAATCACAAAAACAATGGTCGATCTTGCTAATACAGAATTTAATGATAACTTTATTTTTGGCGGTGCAAATACTAAATTAACGCCTTATGAAATAGATGAAAGCGGTAATATTCTTTATCACGGAACAAAACATGACAATCCTGATTATAAAAGACAAACAGAAGTCGCTGACGGGGTTTTTGAAACTATAAATACAACAGGCGATAAAGTTTTCGGGTATTATGAAGCATATTCTACAGATTCTGCCGGAACAAAATATTATGCACAAAAAGATGCAAGCGGAAATACAATTTATGTCGATAAAGACGGAAATCAATATACGGGGGACGTTGCTGATTTAACGGCTCATGAGGATTATTCCGGTGTAATGGGCGCTCTAAAGATTTTGAGTAACTCTATTCAAGAAGTTGTAGACGCTAAAGATGCTAAAGATACCAATGCAGAAGTGGCAGCATCTAAAAAGATGTTCTCAACACTTGATATGTTTGCAAATTCTCATAACGAGATTGTTCGTGAACAAACAAAATTCGGCGGTGTATATAACAGATTAGAAATGACCGAATCTACTCTTGATACAAATACGGAAAATTTAACTTCATATTTATCATCTTTGCAAGATGTTGATATTGCAAGTGCCGCATCTAAATGGCTTCAAGCACAATACGCTTATCAAGCAAGCCTTCAGGTAACAGCTTCAAGTATGAATATGAGCTTGCTTAACTATATTTAAAAATGAAATATACTTTTTTATAAAACGGAAAATCTACAATTTTAATATACTTACCATTTCAAGGACATCAAGGTGTCCTTTTTTATTGTGTAACAAATTTTTAATATTCAGACAATTTTTTAACATTTGATTACTTAATATAAATATGTAGAAGTATTCAGGTATAAATAAATTTATGTTCAGACTGGCAGAAATAGCAAATAATCCGGTTAAATTAAAACAATTTATTTCAAATATTATAAAACCTGCAAGTAAAAAATCACAACTTGCAAAAAATTGTAATGCTCAAAATACACAAACAAACTCAAAAACAGTAGAATTTAAACAGAAGAGATTATTTTCTTCGGCAGAAACATATCGCTATAATCCAAATTCTAATGCAGGTCAATTTTTTGGTCTTGACAGTTATCAAAGTATGCACGAAGCAAATACTGAAGGCTTATTTACGGATTTAAAAATTAATAGCCTTTCCTGTAAAACATTTATAACAGAAAGTATTCACAATTCTTTTTTAGAAGGCTGCAGCAATTTGGTGAATATATTTAAAAAACTCCATCCTAATTGCGATTGTGCAAGAATAACATTTAGCGGAAATTGCTTTGACGGAAACTTCCACACATTAGGTTTTGTAAGGAATAAAGACACACTATATATTTTAGATTCTCTCGGTAATAATACAAATATTCAGCCTGAATTGTTAGAATTTCACCAATATATTAATTTTTTAATATCAGCCAATAAACATAATGGACTTAAAAAAATTATTTTTAATCATAACAATCAACAAGGTTTAGAAGAACTGACATGCAATCATTGGACTTTTGCAAATATTGAAAGCTTAATTAAAGCACTTAAATCCGGAAAAAGAATACAAACCAGCACGGCTCTGGATAAAGTCTTACCTAAAAATATTAATAAAGTTCTTGAAGAACACATGGGTTTTGTTCTGGACTTTTTCAAATCTTAAACATAAATCCCTGATTTATAAAAAACATAATTATTAATTAATGATTAATTTTATTTGATTTTTCTAAAATAACATTAAAATAATAGTAGAGGATAAATATTGAAAAATATTTTTCTCTCCAGCAATAATCCTCTCTCGTAAAGAGAAGGAAATGAGCGATATACGGAGATAATATATGATTAATTTTGAAAAGTTTACTAATTATTCACAAGAAATAATTTTTGCAGCTAATGCAAAAAAAGATTTTTACAAAAATACAGAGGTTCAGCCTGAGCATATCGTTCTTGCAATGATTGAGGATAAAGGAATCGCTAAGGATTACTTAGAAGAATTAAAATTATTAAACCAAGACTTTATTAATTCAATAGTTGCAAAGGTTAAGGAGTATCCTACAATCTCGTCTCCATCAGGAGGTCAGCAGGTATTCTTGTCCCGTGATACAAATGCTCTGCTTGAAATTGCTTCTCAAGAAGCTGAAAATCTAAAAGATGACTATATTGGAATAGAATGTATTCTTATCGCTATGACAAAGCTTGAAGGCTCTTTTATTAAAGAACTTTTGCGCAGACACAGAGTTGATACAAATTCTATTCTTAATGCTATGAAAAAAATAAGAGGTAATAAAAAAGTGGACAATAAAAATGCAGAAGAAAACATGAAGGCTTTGGAAAAATATTCTACAGACTTAACAGAACGTGCAAGAAAGGGTAAATTAGATCCTGTAATCGGACGTGATGAGGAAGTCAGACGTATTATCCAAGTCTTAAACAGAAGAACAAAAAATAACCCTGTTTTAATCGGTGAACCTGGGGTTGGTAAAACAGCTATTGTAGAAGGTTTGGCCCAAAGAATTATAAGGGGCGATGTTCCTGAAAGTTTAAAGGAAGTAAAACTTATTTCTCTTGATTTGGGTGCTCTTGTTGCCGGCGCAAAATTCAGAGGCGAGTTTGAGGAAAGGTTAAAAGCTGTTCTTAAAGAAGTTCAGGAATCAAACGGTGAGATTGTAATGTTTATTGACGAACTTCATACAGTAGTCGGAGCAGGTGCAACAGAAGGTTCTATGGATGCAGGAAACCTTCTTAAACCGATGCTTGCAAGAGGTGAACTCAGGACAATCGGTGCTACTACCGTAAATGAGTACAGAAAATACATAGAAAAAGATCCCGCTCTTGAAAGACGTTTTCAACCTGTTCTTGTCGATGAACCTTCGGTTGAAGATACGATTTCGATTCTTAGAGGTTTAAAAGGTAAATACGAAGTACACCATGGGGTTAGAATTTTGGATAGTGCGCTTATTGCAGCGGCGCAGCTTTCTGACAGGTACATTACAGACAGGTTTTTGCCTGATAAAGCCATTGATTTAATTGATGAAGCAGCTTCCGCTTTAAGGATTGAAATTGACAGTATGCCTGAAGAAATAGATGTAATGATGAGGCAGAAAATCCAATTAGAGATTGAAAGAGAGGCTCTTAAAAAAGAAACTTCTCCTGAAAGTATTGCAAAAATTGATAAATTAACTTCCGAGATTGACGAACTTAACGGCAAAATTGACAAGATGAAAGCTCAATGGGAAGTTGAGAAAAACACAATTACCGGCGAAGCAGGGATTAAAGAAGAGATTGATAAAGTTAAGACAAAAATTGCAGAAGCTGAACGTAATACCGATTTGCAGACTGCTGCCGAACTTAAATACGGAAAGCTTATGGAATTGGAGAAAAAGCTTCAATCAATTCAAGGTAAAGAAAAAAGCGAAAATCGTCTTTTGAAAGAGGAAATAGACGGTGATGATATAGCTAATATTGTTTCTAAATGGACAGGAATTCCTGTTAATAAGCTTGTCGAAAGTGAAATGCAAAAACTTCTAAGAATGGAAGATGTTTTACACAAACGTTTAATCGGACAAGAAGAAGCGGTTAATACTGTATCTGATGCTATACGTCGTGCAAGATCAGGACTTAAAGACCCAAAACGTCCTATTGGTACATTTATTTTCTTAGGACCGACCGGCGTTGGTAAAACTGAACTTGCTAAAACATTGGCAGAATTCTTGTTTAATGATGAAGATGCAATTGTTAGAATTGATATGTCAGAATATATGGAAAAACATAACGTTGCTCGATTAGTTGGAGCTCCTCCTGGGTATGTTGGGTATGAAGAAGGCGGACAACTTACTGAAGCCGTCAGAAGAAAACCTTATTCTGTTGTACTTTTTGATGAAATTGAAAAAGCACATCCTGACGTATTCAATATTATGCTTCAAATCTTTGATGACGGAAGGTTAACGGATTCTAAAGGAAGAACTGTTGATTTTAAAAATACCGTAATTATCATGACTTCAAATATAGGTAGCGACATAATTTTGGAAGATTCTATTAATAATGCCGGCTCTAATTTTGAAGAAACAAAAGAAAAAGTTAACGCTGTAATGAGAGAACGCTTTAAACCCGAATTCTTAAACAGAGTTGATGAAACTATTTTCTTCAAAGGCTTAACAATGGAACAACTATCTTCTATTGTTGATATTCAGGTGGAAAACTTAAGAAAACTGCTTAAAGATCACAATATGACTTGTGAGATTACGGAAGATGCAAAAGAACTCCTTGCTCGCAGAGGTTTTAACCCAATCTACGGTGCAAGACCGCTTAAGCGAGTAATCAGACAGCTTGTTGAAAACCCGTTATCAAAATTAATCTTAAGTCAAAAATTTATCGACGGAGATTGCATCAAGATTGACTCCAAAGATGATGAAATTGTATTTGAAAAATAAATTTAGGCTACTAAATACAATATTAAGGTAAGATAAACAAGTCCTGTCAATAATGACAGGACTTGTTTTACTTTACACAGCTTAAAATAATCTACACCTCTTTCTTAATCAAGTTTTTCTTTATAAACATTGTGATTATTCCGCCAATTAGTATTAATAACAAAGAAAGAAGCGGTCTGTATGCAAACCAAGCGATTGATATTGTAAACAATGAAAGAACTAAAGTTATTAGAGCAAATATAAATGTAGTTGCCATATCTGCTAATTTACCCAAAATCGGTATAAAATTTAAAATATTCATTAATGGTTCAAAAAATAATTTTAATCCTATGAACATTAAAAGCCACCCCAAAAACCTAAATCCCATAGTTTGAATTTTATTATCATTTGTATATTTTTCCAACATTTCATCTTTAGACATTTTACCATCATATTGAATATATATTGCTCCGATCTTTTTATGCACCATTGAAGATATAGTATTATCCTCCTTTTGTTCTCCAATTATTGATATTGGAGTATCTGTAGGTGCATAGTTGTATGATATTAATAAATCCCCGATTTCTGGCTCGTTTATATTCTTTCCTTTGTAATATTGATTATCTATTATTTTGTATTCGGTTTTTTCTTTTAAATTAGAAATTTCTTTTTGCGGTTCAATCATCGCTATTTGTTTTTCTGACAAATCATACTGACCAAGCGTTGCGCTTTGGGCAATATATTCTTTTGAATTAATCAAAAAATGCGGATTCTTATGACTTTTATCCTCAAACTCATCGGAATTTTGTTCAATATCAGACCACTCTTTTTTATAAACAGTTTTTCCGTCCTCATTTTCTTCAACCCATTGATACATTTGCACATTTCTTTCCAATACGAGTGTATTCGGGCTTGTAACAAATTCATCCCCTAAAGTTGCCGACGTCTTAGCAAGTCCGTTTGTGGCAATTAACTTGTCGTCATTTTCTCTTTGAATGTTATTTGAACTCACTTCTATTGCATGTTTTCTTGCATAATTAGCAATATTTATTTTTCTTGCACTATTTCCTTCGTTCCACCATAAAAGGCAAAACGCACCAAGAAACAAAATTATACCAATAATTAAACTTCCAAAATTTTTCATATATAACTCCTTTTGTACTATTGTACAATAAATTAATTAATTTATAAAATGTATTTATATACAAAATAAAAAAAATAGATAGCTATTAAGGATTTTTTCGGATTTATGTAAAAGTACAGTCGGTTTAAGGATTTTGAACAGTAATTTTGAGATTATATTTAAGCTTAATAACAAATTTTATTTTTACGGGTTTTATTGTATAATATGTGAATAATTTAAGGAGTGTGTATTTATGAAAATATCAAGAATTCAAAGTTATGAAAAGTATCCGACTTTTCAATCAAAATTATTATTAGGAAAAGGTCTTAAGAGTGAAACTTTGAAACAAGCTGGGAAATGCCTTGAAGAAATAACAACTGATAATTCAAACCTATGCATGGAGAAAAAAAGTAATTCATGCTATTTATTTTTTATAGAAAACAAGTTGCCGAAACAACAAGTTGGAAAAGATACCATTGGTTTTTTGTTAGCTGAAAAAGAACCTATGGAAATTGCAAAATTCTTAAAAACAACCATTAAAGCAATTCAAGAAAGAGCCAAATATACACAAAGTTCCAGGCTTACAGACCTGAATAACCCGGATAGAGCGGCTGCAGAAATATATAAAAAAGATGAAGTAATTGGCAAAGAGTTTATGACTCATTTTGGTCGTGTAAGTGATGGGGAAGATTTGACACAAGCAGGCGAGATAATACATGTATGGGGCATATAAACTTTCATAACTTGAAACTGTAGTGTGCAAATTTTTACACCAAATTTTCAAAAGTGCAAGAAAAGTTACTTTTGGAGTAGTTTCAGTTAAGTTACTTCCGACTTAATTAAATCGGCAAAAGCTGGATTGTCTCGGGCTTTCTCCCTCGCAATGACATGAAAAGCTTCCGACCAAAAGTCCTGTTAAAAAATAATTTATTTAATGCAAAAGAACACATGATTTGAGAAGAAAGAACACCGATTTTGATGATTTTTAATATAAAAAACATAACTTTGTCTTGTTATTGTTAGGTTTCACCCAACCTACAAACTAAAATATCAAGTATTTATTTTATGCGTTCATTGTGTTAATCAATTTGTGCAATCGGATAAATAGATTTATATAGTTTCACAATGTTCAAATCAATTTCTGCATAGAATCCGCCTTGTTCATTTTTTGCATTTGAGCAGAGTTCGGTTGTTGGCGCAATAACAAGAGAATTTCCAATACATGATACATTGTTATTACATTTGCCTATTTGGTTGCAGGAAACAATATATACAAGATTGTCGTATGCTCTTGTTTTGTTCATTGCAAGCCACATATCCTGGGCATTTTTTAGGGCAGAGTCGTCATTATATATTTCATTTGGAACAACCCATGCTGTAGGTAGAACTATAATCTCTGCGCCTTGTTTTACTAATTCTTTATAATGAAGTGGATATCTAATATCATAGCATATTCCAATTCCAACTTTTCCAAAATCTAAATCAACGGTTACAAGTCTATTTCCTGCGGTAATTCTTTCACCTTCTGTTCCGCCCATATAGTTATACAAATGTATTTTTCTGTACTTATTAACTATGATACCATTTCTATCAATTATAAATGAGGTATTATACAGGTTTCCATTTACACCTTCTATGACAGAGCCTGCGATAATATTTGTATTGTATTTTTTTGCGAGTTCGCAAACATATCGGATTGTATCACCGCCGTCTTCGGGTTCTGGTAAATTTATAAAAGAATCGTGATCAATACCTGTTGAAAAAAATTCAGGCAGAACGACCAAGTCTAATTTCTTGTCTGAATTTTTCTTTATAAAATAATCTATCTTACGTAAATTAGCATCTTTATTCCCAATTATTGGGTTTATCTGAATATTTAAAATTCCTGTCATAATACCCTCTGACATGAATTATAATATAAACATATGTTATTTATGAGCACGTAGGTTGGGTGAAACCCAACAACAATTTTTGAGTGCAAAAATTAGGACAAAATGTGCAAATAAGCAGACATTTTAGTTACCAAAATCGGACATACCGGACTTTTATACTCAACATATTTCCGACCATAATGTCACCCTGAATTTATTTCAGGGTCTTGCCAGAACATAGTAAACACGCCACTTTTGCAAGATGCTGAAACAAGTTCAGCATGACAGTACGCTTATTTTCTTCCGACCAAAAGTCCTGTTAAAAGGTATTTAAATAGCAAATTTTATTTTTAGGAGTCTCGTAGGGTGCAATTTTTTACATTAAAAAAGAGAGCTGAAATGCTCTCTTTTATTAAATTTGGGCCCGGAGGGATTCGAACCCACGACCAAAGGATTATGAGTCCTCTGCGCTACCGCTGCGCCACAGGCCCGTGACGACTTTTATTCAATTTTCATTTTTTGCACTGACCTGGTCTTGCGTTAGCCAAACTCCGTTTGCGCTACCTTCCTCTCCTCGAACGATAATCAATCGTTCTCGTCGGCAGAGTGCCACAGGCCCGTGACGACTCGTCGGCAGAGTGCCACAGGCCCGTGACGACTTTTATTCAATTTTCATTTTTTGCACTGGCCTGGTCTTGCGTTAGCCAAACTCCGTTTGCGCTACCTTCCTCTCCTCGAACGATAATCAATCGTTCTCGTCGGCAGAGTGCCACAGGCCCGTGACGACTTTCGCTACCTTCCTCTCAGAAAAACCCTCAACGGTTCGGCTTTTTCTTCGGCAAACCACAACAAGCAAAAACACCTGTTACACTAATCTTATCAACTAAATATCTAAAAATCAAGGGTACATTTAATATATAATTACGCTTTTTGAATAATTACTTATATAAATACTTTGCTATTGCTTGCGATATTATATGAGGATTACGTTTTTTGCCGACATGCATATAATCACCTTCGGCTAATACATACTCACCCATCTTTTCAAATATATAGTTTATATTATTGATAGATTTTCCCTTCATTAAAATTTCTGAAAGTATTGTCTTTATATCAACAATAGACAGAATGTTTGTTAAATTCCAAATTAGAAAATTATTAGATTTTTGGACTGTATTTACATACTTTTCCGCTAATTCATTACTGAATAATTTGTCTATATTGTTATAAATAACTGTTTTTAATGTTTCATGCAATTCATTAACAACTTCTGTCTCCGTCGGTATTACATATATCTGCTCTATCAATTCATTATGTATAAAAATTTGTATCTCATTTTCTTGAATAGAAAAATCATCAACAATAGTTGTTAAAGGTAATACAAAACCACATTCTTCCTTAATTTCTTCACGCAAAAGATTTATATTTTTAAGCATGACATCATGCATAGATGATAAATCTGCACCTGCACAAATGGTTATAGGATTATCTGTTAATGAGTCAAAAATAGAATCAAAATCTATTGTATATGGTTTTTTATCTTCTGTTTTCCTGAATAAATTTTTAATCCTGTTTAGCATATTTTTTTATTAATTGAAATAAATACAAAGTCAAAATTTTTGTAAAAAAATTTTTTACTTCTTTTGTATATTTACCTCTTTTGTGTTACAATACCGATATATAATTGATTAGAAGGGTTTTTAATCGTCTTAATACAGAAAAAGACTAATGAGGGGGATAAATGACACAAAGCTATGATGCAAGTAATATCCGTGTTTTAGAAGGTTTAGAGGCCGTAAGACTTCGTCCGGGTATGTATATCGGTTCGACTTCACAAAGAGGCTTACACCATTGTATATATGAAATTGTTGATAATTCTATCGACGAATCTTTAGCAGGTTTCTGTACAGAAATTCATGTAACAATTAATAAAGATAATTCCGTAACGGTAGAAGATAACGGACGTGGCATCCCTGTTGATATAAAAGAAGATTCAGGAAAATCTGCATTGGAAATCGTTCACACAGTTCTTCACGCAGGAGGAAAATTTGGTGACGGAGGATACAAAGTATCTGGAGGTCTTCACGGTGTTGGTGCATCTGTTGTTAATGCCCTTTCTGAAAAAATGGTTGTTGAAGTTTCTCGTGACGGCTATGTTTGGAAACAATCATACCTTAGAGGCGAACCGACTTCTCAAGTCGAAAAAACTGTTCCTACAACTAAAACCGGTACTAAATCAACTTTCTGGTTAGACCCTGAAATATTTACGGAAACAACTGAAATCGACGTTGACGTAGTTGCAACAAGACTTCGTGAAATGGCATTCTTAAATAAAGGGCTTAAAATAATTCTTCACGATCTTAAAGGAAACAAAGACGAAACTTTCCATTATGAAGGCGGTATCGGTTCATACGTTTCATTCTTGAACCAAAACAAGACTGTAATGTTTGAAGAACCTATTTATATGGATAAAATGGTTGATAAAGTTAGAGTAGAAGTTGCTATGCAATATACAGACTCTTATAACGAATCAATCTTATCTTTTGCAAACAACATTAATACACACCAAGGCGGAACTCACTTAACAGGCTTCCGTAATGCCATAACTCGTGTATTGAACGATTACGCAAGAGCTAACAAAATTCTTAAGGACTCTGAACAAAATCTTTCAGGTGATGACGTCAGAGAAGGGCTGACAGCTATAGTTTCAGTAAAAATCGAAAACCCTGAGTTTGAAGGTCAAACAAAAGAAAAACTCGGCAACTCAGAAGTTATGGGTTGTGTTCAAGATGTTGTTAAAGAAAAATTACAAGAATGGTTAGAGTTTAATCCGAAACTCGCTCGTTTAATTATTGAAAAAACACTTCAAGCACAACGTGCAAGGGAAGCAGCAAGAAAAGCAAGAGAACTTACAAGACGGAAATCCGTTCTTGAAAATTCTACTCTCCCCGGTAAACTCGCTGACTGTTCAAACAGAGAGCCGGAAAAATGCGAAATCTTTATCGTTGAGGGTGATTCTGCAGGCGGTTCCGCTAAGCAGGGCAGAAACAGAATGTTCCAAGCTATTTTGCCTTTAAGAGGTAAAATCTTGAATGTTGAAAAAGCTCGCTTAGACAAGATTTATGCTAATAATGAAATTCAATCAATGGTTCAAGCATTCGGTATTACGATAAGCAAAAACGAAGAAGAATTTAACCTTGAAAAACTTCGTTACCACAAAATTATCATTATGACCGATGCTGATGTTGACGGTGCACACATTAGAACGTTGTTATTAACCTTCTTCTTCCGTTATGCTAAACCGCTTATTGAAAACGGATATGTTTATATCGCTCAACCTCCGTTGTTCAAGGTTACACAAGGTAAAACCTCTGAATACCTGTATGATGAGCATGCTCTTGATAAAATGCTTAAAGAGCGTGGTATAAAATCGTTAAGTTTATCTGATAAAACTAAATCTAAAGTTAAAACGGGTGATGAGCTTGCTGAACTTATTGCAAACATGTCAACCTTCTACAAAGCTTATAACAACCCTATTCTGAATATTATTCCATCGGTTGTGCTTAGAGGTCTAATCCGTTCTGACGTTAAAGCTGAAGATTTTACAGACCAAGCTAAGATGACAGAAGTTGTTGAATACTTGCAACATTATTTAACTGACCATGCTGAAAACTATAACGTTACAGAAGCTAAAAATTACAAGGTTGAACTTAAATACAACCCTGAAGTTGCAAGATATGCAATTCAATTAGAGTTGTTTGAAAACGAACACGAAATGATTACGGCAAACATCATTAAATCAAATGAATTCAAGCGTTTGAAGAATTCGTATCCTTTGATTCGTGATTATTTAATTGAAGAAGAAGAAAAACTCATTTTGGAAAGCGAAAACGGTGAAACAGAAATCACTTCATTTGAGCAGCTTCAAAAAATTGTTGATGACAGAGGTCAAAAAGGATTGCAAATTCAAAGATTTAAAGGCCTTGGTGAGATGATGCCTCAACAGTTATGGGAAACAACCATGGATCCTGAAACAAGAACACTATTAAAGGTCAACCTTGAAGATGCTATGATGTGTGATCAATTGTTTGATGTTCTTATGGGCGACAAAGTCGAACCAAGAAGAGAATTTATCGAAGCAAACGCTGTATATGCAACTAACATTGATACATAATTTATAAATAGTAAAAAGAAAGACTTACTAATTAATTTTTCCTTTGTAAGAAATTCATCGCCCACAAGTTAGTTATAGACTTATAAATGACCTACTTGCTTAATTTAGGCATGTTTGTCATGCTTAGCATTAGTGCATTAGTGTCCATAATAAATTCATTTTTTATTTTCTGCACAAATGGTAATTGACTTAAATAATATTTATAAAATGCACAATTATTAATTTTTGTAACAATTGTAGGATATTTTTAATATTTTGCTAAAGTTTAAAAAAAAAATGCCGATATATATTATATACCTGATAAAATTCATCCGTTTAAAGGGTTGAAAAGGATGAAAACATGGTATATAATGATATATATAATATATACATATAGTATAACAATGTATATATCACTGTAGTAAAAAAAGGATTTTTACGCAGTCAAAAAAGCTCAGAGCAAAGGATTAGCTTAGAGCGAAATGGAATTAAAAACAACAAAAAGGATTTTGAATTATGGCAATTTCGTTTAGCGGACTTGTATCAGGACTTGATACATCATCATGGGTAGATGCATTTGTATCTGTAAGACAAGCAGATGTTACCAAGCTTCAAACACAGTTGGCATCACAAAAGTCAACTAAAACTACATTAAATGATACAAGAAGTACTGTATCTTCATTAAGAACTGCAATTGAGAAGCTAACCGATGCCAAATTCGGCGGAAGTTTTGATTTATTTTCTAAGAGTAACGCTGTATCTTCAAACGAAGAAGTATTTACTGCAACAGCAGGAACCGGCGCAAAAAAACAAAATTATGATATAAGAGTTGACCAAATAGCTACATTTACAAAAGCTGTATCTCAATTTCCGGCAAGCTCAGTTGCTGATGATACTACTTTATTAAAAAACCTCGGTATATCTAACGGTAAATTTACTATGTATGTTGATGGTGTAAAAAACACAATCAACATTAATAACGAAACAACTATCGGCGACTTAAAAGAAATGATGGCAAACGCAGGCGTAAATACAGAAATTAATGCGGACGGCGCTATTACATTTGCTCCTGCATCTGAAGGTACAAGTCTTCACGTGGGTACTACAACAGATACTTCAAACTTCATGTCATTAGTTGGTATGGCTAGACAAGAAGACGGAACTTATGCATCAACAAATTCACTATATAAAGCAACAATAGCAACTAAGTTGACCTCAGAAAATTCAGGATTTAATCAACCTATTAAAGCTGGTACATTTACCATTGGAAATGCAGAATTTACGATTGATGAAAATACAACATTATCATCTCTGATATATCAAATCAATTCAAACAGCGAAGCACAAGCTAACGCATATTGGGATGATGCAACAGGCAAACTTTCTATTACATCTACTAAAGAAGGTGCATCATACATAAATATTGAAGCAGGTACAAGTAATTTTACCGATGTAATGGGTTTAACCGCTTCTGAATGGGATGCAGAAGGTAAAGTAACCGGTTCACAATTATTAACGGAAGCACAAACAATTGGCAAAAATGCTATATTTTCAATTAACGGAACATTAATGACTGCTACGTCTAATACTGTAACAAGTGATATTTCAAGATTAGACGGTATAACACTTACACTTAACAGAGCAAATACCGAAGATGACGGAACAACAACATTGAAAGTTACTCAAGATTCAGAAGGTTTAAAAGATGCTCTTAAATCTTTTGTAGGTGCATACAACAACTTTATTGATAAAATTGATACAGTAACAGCAAACGGAGCAGAATTCCACGGAGAATCTTCTTTAACAAGCCTTAAAAACACTATTAGAAGCTATGCAAACGGTTCTAATAAAACAAACGGCGGAATATATAAAATGTTATCTGAAATCGGTATTTCTACAACCAAGGCAGAATCTAACAACTTATCTGCAGATACTAACAAATTATATTTTGATGAAGATACTTTTATGAAAGCAATGGAAGAAAATCCCGACTCAGTAAAATCATTATTAACAGGCGATAACAGTATTTTAGGAATGATGGAAGAAACAGTGGAACAAAGTTTAAAAGCTATTTCCGGATTTTTTGATGTAAAAACTTCTACACTTGATTCAAATATTACTAAGACTGAAGAAAAAATAACAAAGAAAAATCAAAATATATCTAACTATAAAGCACAATTAGAAAAGAAATTTCAAAACATGGAAAGTATGATTGCTCAAATGCAGCAAAATTACTCTCGCTTCTCCGGTGGAATTTCAATGTAATAAATTAGATTTATTAAAAAAATTTTTTAGGGTAAATATAGTTATTTTGAAGTATTTAACCCCATTACTCTTTATGATTATACAGGAATAAAGTTTATAACCGAATTCTTAGAATAACTAACATACATTTCCCCCCTTTAAAAGCATGGAAAAATATAGTACAATAGAAGAGTAGTTATTAGGAGGTGTACATGTATATACACGTAAACGGTAAAAACATCGAAATTACCGACGCAATTAAGGCTTATGTAAAAGAAAAAGTCGGTAAAGTAGTCAACCACTACGATCAGATTACAGGAATTGATGTAATTCTTTCTGTCATCAAAAACCCTGCTGCTACAGGAAAACATGTCGCTGAAGTTTCTTGCAAAATGAACACAGGTGTTGTTCATTGTGAAGAATCAGCTGAATCTATGTACGCTAGTATTGACCTTTTAGCAGACAAACTTGACAGACAAGTTAAAAAATTCAAAGACAAATCTCTGTCTTCTGACAAATCTACTATCAGAAATAGTGAAGTTCCTGAAGCAGCAGAAGCAGAAAGTTAATATATAGTTTAGCATAGGAGGTTTATTAGTAATCGCAGGCATTTTTGCCTGCGATTACTTTTTTATGTTAATTTTTATGTACTTTGAATATTATAAGTAGCAAAAAAAGTTTTTTCCTGCTTTTATATATTATAAAACTTGATGTGTAACAGGAGTGTAAACATATGAATTTGACAGTTAATCATCTATCTTCTTACAAAAATTTTAATAATATCAAAATTAAAAATAAAAATAATCCTAATATATCATTTACGGGTTCTATAAACAGAAAAGTTGCTCATTATACCGGATACACCCTTGCTGCAGCATTGATGGCTATGACATTATCTTGTTCTTCTCAAAAATCAAAAAATGTCTCTGATAAAACAGATACGATTAACATAATTAGTAAATCTAATGACACCTCTGATAAAATAACAAATTATGAAGAAAATAATAACTCCGTAGTTCTATACCACTACGATCCAAGTGATAACGAAATAAATGGTGATAACTATGCTTGGAAAGAAACAATTTATCCTAATGGCAGCATAGAAAAAGACAGTTCAGAGTATAAAATTCATATTTCACCGAATGGAGAAAGAACAGAAACTAAAACTGAAACTAAAGACAACGGAGAAAAAATTATCACAACAACATTCCCGAACGGAGAAATAGAGATTCGTACAGAAGATGCAACAAACTATACAGATACTTTGTTCTATGCAAACGGTAATATAAAACAAATTCATAATAAAAAGGTTGAAATCCAAAAGGGAGAAACCCCTTCTGATAATAAAGTTTTAATAAAAGAACAAGTTTTAAAAGGATATGACAAAAACGGAATTTTACTATATTGGGAATCGTTTAACGATTCTATAAATATGGACGATTACAAAGAAAACTTCAAATATGATGCCCAAAACAGACTAATTGATGATTCTTTTGCAAAATATGAATATAAGGGTAACAGCCAAATCCCTTTTAGAATAACAGAAGAGCTTGAAGGGTGTAAATTCATTACAGAGTTTGATGACGACGGGCAAGATACAAATAAATATTTTAAAGCTTCAAATGGAGTTATTACACCATTCGCTCAAATTTATTCAGAAAATTGGTAATATTACCTTATAATTAATTTATTGTGTGTTACATGTCTTTACAATAAGCTTAATTTTATCAATTTTTCGTTCTTAATATACTTTATATAAATAAGAAGGTTTAAAATAGCAGGTAAAATTGTGTCAGGAGTCAATTATAATTTGAACAATTATAATACTTATACTCGAGTTCCATTCAGAGCAAAAGAGCAAGGCGGTTTGGAAATCGTAACTAAACCTATTGATAAAGTGGAAAACATTGTTAACACTACAGTAGACACTTTTGTGCCGGAAACACAAGATGAAGAAAAGAAAAAATCACATAAAACCGCTATTCGTGTAGGTAGTACCGTACTTGTACTAAGTGCAATTGTTGCACTTTTTAACCCCAAATTTTCATCCAACTTAGTTAATAAATTAAAAACAAAAGCAACAAAAGCAGGCAATAAAGCAAAAGTTAACAACTCTTTCTGGGGAGCATGGAACAAGTTTAAGGTCAAAGTTTTTGACGGAATCACTAATGTCATCCAAATATTAAACAATGTAAACTCAACGAAAGATGAACTTTTTCAAAAATTATGTAATAAAAATTCTATTTCTAAAAAAATTCACCAGAGTATAACAAAGGGCTTTGATAAAATCAGCAAACAAACAGTATACGGTAAATATAACAGTGCCTTGAAACAAATGAATACTTTTGAAGAGATTTTGAAGCACTACAAAGATAGGCTTTCACAAGAAGAAAAAGTTATTTTTGAAAAGAAACTTGCAGAGATTGACAAATTTAAAGAATATTTTAATTCTGCTAACACAAAAAACAGACTGAAAGCTCAAGAAGATTTAATGCAAAATCTTGAAAATGATGTTTCAAACAAAATTGTTCAAGCAAAAGATACTGTAATGGGAAAAATTACAGGTAAAAAAATTGAAAATGAAATGAAAATTAAAGATACTTGCACTTTCTGGGCGGAAGATTCTTTAATGTCTAAGAGAAATCAGCTTGAAAAAGATGGTCTAAATGTTATAAACTCTCTTGTAGGAGACGGAAAAACCCAAAAAGGTGCTTATCAAGAAGTGATAGAAATTTTACATTTGAGTACAGAAGAAAAACAAGCATTTGATGACAGTATTAAACAAGCAGGCAAGTTATTAAGAAAGGCTAATACAACTGAATGCGTAGAATATTTTGATAAAAAACGTGATTTAATGTTAGGAAGCGCACCGACAGACATTTTAACAGCAGTTGTGAGTTTACTTGCAAGCGGTATAGCAATCGGTACTGCTGACTCAAAGGAAGACAGACTCTCTCGTACAATATCAGGTGCTTTGCCGGTCGTTGCAGGTCTTGGGGTATCAACGGCACTTACCGCTATGCTATTCTCAGGAGGTAAAGGTATGGCTTTAGGTTCCGGTTCAGGTATGGTACTAAGTGCGTTAGGAAGTGGAATTAGTCATAAACTATTCCCCAAAGATAAAGGTGATTTATTAACGGCTGAAAATAAAAACGAGAAAGTTGAAAAAGGTGAGGTAAAAAATGTTTAGCCTAATTTTTGAACTATTAATAAAACATTTTTCTTTAGTGTCTCATAATCCTTGTTATTGTCGATTATATAATCCCAATCCTGAATATCATCAAGATCAACCTCAGTAACATCATCTTCACCAACAAGTTTACCGCCTTGTTTAAACACTTCATATTCGTGTTTCATTCTGACATCAGTTACGACAATATTACCTTCTTGTTCAACTATTTTCTTGAGCCAATAATCTTGGTCTTGACCTCTTCCCCAATTACCTAAATCAATCAAACCTTGGCGATATTTAGGTTTATTTGCCTCAATCTCTTCGTAACTTACATTATTAAGCCTGCCATACTCTAGCTTTATAACATCACCCATTGCGCAACGTTTAAAAGAAGGCATTGCCTCCATTAAAATTTTAGCTGCCGTGTCTTTTCCAGAATACTGCTTACCTGAAAAAATAATAATCTTATCTGCCATAGGTTTATTATATCATATATTTTTACTCCACAGGAATCTCAAAACATATTGAAACAACGACCTACTAAGTCTTTAAAAGAAGGTTTTTGTCAGGTAAAACATTCATTCTTACTTTCGTGTTTTATCTAACGCATCAGGCACAGGATCATATCCGCCTTCATTAAGAGGATGACATCTGCAAATACGTTTTATACCCAGCCAACTACCTTTAAATACTCCAAAACGTATAATTGCTTCCTTCATATACTCTGAGCAAGAAGGATAAAATCTGCATCTGTGAGGAAGGAATAATGTCAATTTTTGATATATTTGTATTAATAAAATAAAAAATTGTTTCATTAAAAATATTATATAATCAAAATACCTATATGAGTTTGCAGAAAAATTAACGATATAAAGATTCTTCGGTTTACACCTCAGAACGACAGCACGGTTGGAATTTAGCAGGCTCGTCATTCTGAGCCAAATAATAATTTAAGGCGAAGAATCTATTAAACTTTTTCCGCAAACTCATATAATAAAAATCCCTTTCGTACCTCGGAAACGAAAGGGTTAGGTTAATTAATAAGGTATTTTATAAAATCTTTTATGCATAAGCATTTAATGCTTTGTAAACTATTTGATTAGTGCGAGGGTCAGTTTTTCCTTCCTGAGCTTTTTCAGCTGCAAATTGAATTAACTGCACTTGTCCTTCAGGAGTTTTTGCCAAATTTTTAGCTTCAACTTTATTCGCTACATCATGCCCGAAAATAAGATTTCCTAACTTATGACCTGCCCACATACCGATTGAACCAACCGTAAATCCGATTAAAGCTCCGACACCTGCACCTAAAGGTCCGCCTGCTATACCGAGTGATGCGCCTACCTTTGCACCTAATAGAGCGCCTCCTGCACGACCGACACACCATCCTGCCGTACCTAATGCTGATTTACCAAGCGATTGACCTGTTTGTTTTATACCTGTTTCTGCATCTTTATCCCAAGCAGTCATTATCTTTCCGATATTAAATAAAGTTTCAAATGCCATAAACCCGACAAAATCTTTTTTAAGACTGCTCATAACAAGGCTGCCAAACTTGTTTGAAATAATACTGTTATTCATATTAACAAGTCTTTCAGCACCTTTTTTTATCGACTCTGATTTTGATGCAAGCCTTTCTGCAACAGTTTTTCTTCCCGTAAGCGTTCCTGCTATTCTTCCGTCCATACCTCTTGCTGCTTGCAATCTTTCAGTTGCAGTTGCAATTTTATTTACATCACCGCTTGCAAGAGCAGATTTCATCTCATCAATAAGCGGTTTTATAGCTTTTTCATCAAGTGGTCTCCTTATCCATTTTGACCAAAATCCTTTTTTACCTGTATCACGCCAAGCTTGTTGAACTGCAATTTGTGCATCCTGAATAAGTGCTGCGTTTTTTGCTGCAAAATCTTTTGGCACATTTTTAAATACTTCTTTTGCTTCTTTTATTCCTTTCCAAGCATTTTTAGGGTGAAGTACTGATTGCAAATGTTCAAATGCCATCCAGCTCAAACCGCCTGTTGCGGCACCGATAAAACCTTCTTCAAGAGCATTATTCTTTGCATAATAGTCTGCAAGTTTATCCATATCTTCTTGAGTCAGGCCGCCTTTAAATTGAGGATTATTCCAATCAACTTTAGAATCTCCTTCTCCTGCAATTTTATATTGATTATTTACACGTGCCGCATCATTATATTGAGTAAAAATGTCTTTATTATAATCATTATAATTATAATTTCCATATCCTCTAAACATCGGATTATAATAATTGGTTAAGTTATTATTTACCCCAATATTATTTACCCCCATGTAACCGTTATACATGCTGGGGCAATTCATATTCATGCCTGACCTTCCGCCATATAGCATGAACTCCATATTTGCAAGATTATTTATTGCAAAATTGTTCATGAATGATACCTAACCTATTTATCTAACTAACCTTATATATATAAAGTCATGTTTCTGCTTGAAATTGCGTCTTTTGTAAAGAAATGTTACAAGCAATCCCGTAAAATTACCCTTCTTATATTATTAGAGATTCTTCGCCATTAAATGTTGCTTGGCTCAGAATGACATGCCTACTAATTTTTAACCGTGCCGTCATTCTGAGGCATTAGTAATTTAAAGCCGAAGAATCTTTAAAATAAAACTTTTCCACAAACTTTACATTTATAAGGTATGGTACAATATTTTTATGGCAGAATTAATTGAAAAACTTAAAGAGATTGGACTCAATACTTATGAAGCAAAAGTTTACATTGCTCTTTTAAAGAAATATCCCGCAACAGGATATGAGGTGTCTAAGCTTGCAAATATTCCTCAATCAAGAACTTATGATACATTAAAAGCTTTGGAAGAAAAAAATATTGTTATTTCCAATAACTCAAAGCCAGTTGAGTATACTCCTATTAAGCCTAAACAGCTTACTCAAAGAGTCCAAAAAAAGATTAATTCGACTATAAATTATTTAGATAAACATCTCCCCAATGTCAAAGAGGACTATAATGAGCCTATAATAACAATCACTGGTAAACAAAACATTCAGGACAAAATTATAGAAGTTATTCAAAATGCAAAAAGAGAAATTTATATGGAAGTCTGGTCTCAAGACTATAAGGTTTTTGAACAAGAGCTACTTAATGCTTATAATAGAAATGTGGAAATAAGAATAGTAGGATATGACAACTTCCAATCAAGATTTGGGCTTGTTTTTGAACACGCATTTGCTCGTGATATTGAATTATCACTAGGAGGCCGAATGGTTATAATTGCCTCAGATGATAAAGAAGGAGTTATCGGAAAAATCTCTTCATTAAAAAATAACACATCTGATACAAATATTATTTGGACCAAAAATCAGGGAATTGTGTTTATAATAAAAGAATTTATTGTGCATGACATGTACCTTATAGATGTAGAAGAAAATCTCGTTGAACAAATGAAATACATTTACGGCAAAGGTCTTAAGCGTCTAAAAGATAAAGTCTTAGGATCAAATGCAACATATATGATACATTAGACATTAACTGCATTACCAAATGTTAATCTTCATTAGAAGGCTTAAATATTAAATAAAAGCTTTCGCCTGTTTCAAGGTCAAGCTCCTCACCCTTTTCCACATAAGAAAGCGGTGATTCTTTATAAACTTTTTTTACACCCGATTCTATACGATTACCCTCTTCATTTTCAATCATACCTTCTGCAAGAGTAACTCCGGCAGTCAGTCCTTTAACAAAATGGTTCCCCACTGATAAAACAGCTTTTTTCCCTACTTTTACCTTGTCTACTTTTTTAAGTTCTTCTTTACTTATAATTTTTTCAGCATATTTCCCGCAAAGGTCTTCGTTTATAACAGTAGTCTCTCCGTTTGATATAATTTCAGTCGGGCGAACGGTAAATGAAGCCTTGCGTTTACCACGCTTTGGCTCTGTTACGGTTAATACATCACAGCGAATTATATCACCTGTTTTTACAACGTGATTACCAAGAATATTGCTTTCCAAAACTCTAACATCTATAGTTTGTGAAGGATTTACAGTATCAAATTCGCCAATCATAGTTACATGAATTTTATCAACTGCAGCATTAACCATCAATAGCGACAAGAACATTGAGCATATTAAAAGAAATATTTTATGTTTCAATTTTTTAAACTCCTATATTAAATTATTTTTTTGCAGAGCATCTATAACATACTTAATGCCCTCTTTTGCTTTTGTAATAAAACCTTCCGCTAATCTTTCATTCATACCTGATTGCAAAACTTCCAATATTTCTGCCTGCATATACTGATACAAAAGCGGAGATTTTGCAACTGCCGATACAAGCGCAGGAGAGAATTCTCCCTTTGATAACAATGCAATAACATCATTTATAACCAAAAGTTCTTTTTCTGCCCAACTCTTTGTTTCGAGTTTAAACGGGGACACTTCTCCCAATATTATTGATGTAGTATTTGAAATTCCCATCAATGATATTTTATCTATAGGTACATTTTTCATTCCCGGAATCAACGCTCCAAATGAAGATGTATTATAAACAGAAACATAATTTAATTCTTTGATAAGAACTTCAAAATGGTGAATAAATGCCGCATAATCAACACTGGTAACAACATCAACCCCTTTAACGGAAGGAACTGTTGTAAGTGTCTTTTTAACTGAATTTATCACCATCTCATCAGATGATATTTTTTCATAATTTTCACCTGTTGAATAAACCACCTCTCCCTTAAACGCAAGGTCAACACCGCACATTATAACTTTTGAAAAACCTAATTTCACGGCAGTAACAAAAGCCATTGTTGTAGAAGAACCGCCACTTTCTTGAGGTTGAATAAAAGTATTATATTCTGACATTTTTTTTATCATATTATCATTCTCTGGGAATGATACAAACACTTTTTTGAATTTGTTATTCAAAATCTCGTTATCAGAATTAATGTTCATTATGCAGTTAATATTTGATAATTGTTCTTCAAGTCCGTAAAGAGTTTTATTAACAAATCTTGCATCCATACAAACAAGAAAATCCGGAGTAATTCCATTGTTTATTAATGTTTTTAATGCCTTGTTAACAGCAAATATTACAAATTTTTCTCTGTTATTTTTTATAAAATCTATATTTTCTAATAACGACGGACCGGCTGCCGCAACAAGAGCCGCCTGACCTACAAATTTTCCGTATAATCCGGATAATTGATAAGCATTATTTTGCTGAATATAATTAAGATTTTTTAAAGTATTATCCAGCCAAAATCTTGAATATTTGGTTATTGTATTAATATCAACCGTTTTACTCTTACAAGCTTCATAAACCTTTTGAGTCAACGCTAAAAGCTCTTGGCTTTTTACTACCGCATAATTTTTTAAGTATATAACTTCTACTTTATCTTTTGTTAAATATATAGATGACAATTTAAAAATTAAATCATCTAATTTATCGAATATAAATACCCTTCCGCTCTGAAGATGTTCTGAGATATCAACATTATTAAGTACAAAATGCAAAAGCTTTGTATCAGGTTCATAAACAAAAATTCTTGAAGGATAAGTATTAAAAACTTCATCAAGTTGATAACATAAACCAATACCAAAAGTAATAATAATATCATTTTTTTCCATTGGCTTTTTAATAGACTCTTTCATCATGTCCTGAATGGCTTTTCTCGGGTTGTCTATATCGTCCAAAGGAACATCATTTTTCATTAAAAGATAATCATTTGATGTTGTCATGCAATAAGACATATTAGCTTTTGTTTCATCTATTCTAAGCTCTTCTAATCTTTCTTTTAAATCTTTGTTGTTTATGTACTCTAAATTCTTCTTAAACATATATACCTCAGCGTTTCTTATACATTAAAATTAGCATAATTTTTAAGAAATGTAAAGATTTACAAGCAAAAAAACAACGTATTTTAGAGGGTTTTATATATTTACCCCTTCATTCTGTTATCTACAACTTCTTCAAATTGTCTGAATATATCATTCCCCACCAGCTGTTCAAGCTGAGAGCGTTTTTCAAAGAAATTTCCTCTTGCTTTAACCTGTTCGTCTATAGCGTTGCGATAATATGTATCTGTTACAAGAATAACTTCCTTTTTTTGTGATAAAGAATTTTTGTAATTTATCTCTTTTTCCTTAACCATTTTAGAAGTCATATCATATAAAAGTCTTGCCGTCATATAATCATAATATGAATCAACCACTTTTTGCTGAAGTTCATCTACTTTTCTGACTAGAATTATCATATCCGCATCTGTTACTTGCGTATATTTGTAATTTAAAGCCTTATTATCCTGAGACATTATGCCTAAGGTGTTACCGCCAATCAAAGCCGCACTTGCTAATATTGGATTTCCCGTGCCTGCACCTAAGAAGGTTGACATTCCTGCGATTGTGGTAAGAACTTTTTTTATTGCACCTTCATCAGGCTTGTCTTTGTCCGGATTTGAAAGTTTGTATATTGCAAATTTTATCGTATCGCTCTTCATCGCTGCGCCCTGCCATAATAAAGACAAGTCTTCAAGCATCTCATTATAATCCATCTCTATTGATTTAGATATCTCCATAGCCATGCTTTTTATGCTAAGGTCAGCGTAAGTTAATGTTTCTGGCTTTGTTTCTTTTATAACAACAGGTTTTATGTTCATCTCGGGTGTTGATAAATCTATCTCTGCACTCCTATCTATTTTTTTCTCAGGAGTATCTGCAGTACCGAAACGGTAAAAATGCTCTTTGGGAGAGGACAGTTCATTAAGATTTATAGCCTGTACAGGAATAAAACCAAATAATACAAAGATTAATACTAAGAGGATAACTTTATTTTTTATCATTTTTACCCCCTTTTTGATTAGATTTTTTATCATCTTTTTTAACTTCTTCGCTTTTTCCTTTGTAGAGCATATTATCAAAATCATATTGGTACAATTCTAAAGAATCTACAGCCTTTTTCCCTGCGAGCCGTTGAAGCTGAATATGATATTTTTTTGCATTCTGTTCAAGATTAAATTCTCTAAGCTTCATTGAATCATATAATGATGATGAAATAGAGATTTCCAATATATCTCTGCCATCAAGCGCATTGGAATAATTTTTACTGTACAAAAGCATCTTGGAACGAGTGTCTTTTAAAAGACTCAAAGTATTTTTATAATTGTAATAAGAACTGATAAGTGCATCTTGTAAAGCCTCAACCATGCCGGCAAGTTCAATAAGCTCAGTATCAGTAAGCGGAGTTTCTTTAGGAAGATTTTTTTTATTCAAAAGTCCTTGTGCCAACCTTCCTGCAGAAAAAGCTGCTGTTTGAATACCATAATTTGAACCGACTAGACTGGGAACAAAAGAAGCTCCCGCAACTATTGCCGATAAAGTCTTTGCCATAAGAGAAGAATGTATTCTTCGTTGGGATTCCGGTGTAGCAAGTTTTTTAAGAGCAAACTCTATAACCTGATTATTTTCAACCGTCCCTTTCCACAAGAGTTCCAAGTCCTTCAAATCGTGCTCTTTTTGCTCATCTATAAGCTTTGATAAATCTTCAGAATTGTCAATCAACAGAGAATCATTTAGTTTTTTTGTATTATCCTGAAATTCAATTTCAGGCTTTTCTATATCGTTTTTATCCAATCTGACAATAGATCCGCCAACTGCACCAAAACAAGACGGCATAGACAATACGGACACTATTAAACATACTCCGAAAAACTTTTTCATAATATATTTATACTCTAAAGGGATAAATGTTTCAAATCTATTTCATATACTTTGTCATAATAAGTTTTTTTAAAGCTTTCGCATTTACTGCCATCGGCTCTAACTCTAATATCTTATCCAGGTTTTTAATAGCATTTTCATATTGCCCCAAGTTCTTTTGAATTGCAGCAATTGCATAATATGCATCAATAAACTTCGGATCCAGAGCAACAGAGGTAACAAAATCATCAAGTGCTTGCTTAGGATTTTCCTTCAGCATTAACTGACCTCTGTTATAATAAGCATCTATCATTTTTTTATTCAGTTCTATGGTTTTTGTGTAATTTTCATACGCTAAATCAATATTATTCAAGTTATGATACCCTGCGGCTTTATAAAAATACGCTATATCGGATTTATCATTGTGTTTTAAAGATTCGTCAATGTTCTTGATGCCTTCAAGAAAATTGCCCTTGTTTATCTCTTGTATCCCAAGACTTAAATAATACTTTGCAATAAAATCTTCATCATCTTTAATACAAACTTCCGAAAGCAGTTTTGCCTTGTTATCAAGCGCAATATTTAACTTTGGATTAAGAAGAATTGCTTTGTTATAATCAGCTAATGCGCCTTCATAATCACCTTTTTTATGTTTTGTATATCCTCTGTTGTTATACGCAAGCGAGCAGCGTGAATCTAATTCAATTGCTTTATCATAATCAGCAATAGAACCCTCATAATCCTTGAGTTCATTTTTTACAAGTCCTCTGTTAATATATGCATCAGCATATTCTGGATTATGTTCTATTGCTTTATCATAATACTTTAGCTTTTCATTATAATCCGTACTAACTAAACCCAAATAAAAATAATACTCGCATTTGGGCAAGTGGCGCTTAACATCTGTTTCAATAATTTTTTTTGCTGCTTCCATATCATTTGCATTAAGAGCATTGGATAATCTGCGCATAGCTTTTGATTTGTCATTGTTCATAATGGTATTATAACACGGACTTTACAACTTTATATAGGTTAAATCAGCATATTTTATTTTTTAAATTTTTCTGCGTCTAAATATCTTATTACTCTTGCAGGATTACCGACTACTACTGCATTATCAGGAACGTCTTTAGTTACAACTGCACCGGCTCCTACAACAGCATTTTCCCCTATTGTTACACCCGGAAGAATTGTAACATTTACCCCAATCCACACATTGCGTTTTATATGAACAGGCTTGCATGTAATAACATATCTGTCATACATATCATGGTTATTTGTCGCAATAGTACAATTTAGAGAAATCATTGTATTGTCTTCAATAGTTAAACCGCCTGCTGACATACATTGGAATCCGTTCAAAATTGTAACATTTTTACCTATCTTTACCTTATCTGCAAGAATAGTAAAAATAGGAGGATGAATTATAGTATTTTCACCTAACGTATAATTAAAAAGCTCTTGCATAAGCTCTTGACACTCAGGTGTTGTAGGATTTGTATGATTAATCCTAAAACATAAATCAGAACTTCTTTTTGCCTCCGCTATTCTTTCCGGACTTTGTGTCCTAACATCAATTCTTACTTCTTCCATATAAAACTCCTCTGTTAATGTCTGTAAGATAATTATACGAAAATCTTTCAAGTTACGCAAAGTAAATTTTATTGTTTTATGCTAGTATTATAACTGTGTTAGTTTAGAAAAGGAGTTTTTATATGCCGTATATTGAAGCAAAATTAAGCGTTATTTTGGACGAAAACCAAAAATATGATTTACAAAAGAAGCTGGCTGATGCCGTCTCTACCGCTTTTTCAAAGCCTAAATCATATATTATGACGAATATTGAAGATAATAAGTCATTATTTATGGGAGAACAAAAGGTAGAAAAAGGGGCATATATTGTAGTTCGCTCACTTGGTTCAATCTCAAAACCTGCTTGCCAAACAGCAACAAAAGAGATTTGCGGTACGCTTGTAAACGAATACGGACTAAACGGTTCAAATATTTATATAACATACCACCCCGTAGATTTGTGGGGCTGGAACGGCTCAATGTTTTAGACTTTGATTAACAGATAGAATGAATGATTTTTGTTATCGTTGCATATTAAAAACTAACAAATTTTATTTTTAGAAGTTTTAATATACATGATTAAGTAATATGAAAGGATACATACTATGAGCATCTCAATTAATTTCACAGGTAGAAGCAACGCCTATTTTGCTATAACAAAAAAAGGCTGGGGAAATAACATTCCGGATAAAGCTTATAAGCAAATTGATGATAATCGCAAAGCCTTTGAAAAATTTGCAAGAAAAAATAATATTAAAATTACTTTTACAGATGCAAGTAATATGCTTTCTGAACTTCATTCAGGCCGTGAAAGTGATTTTTTAAGCGGAAAAATGGCAATTGAAGTAGAAAAAACTCCTTCTTTAGCTCAGAAAATTAAAAAGAGTTTTTCAAATTTTACTCAAAAATTTACAAAAGAAAAAGCAGAACCAAAATGTGAAGTTTCAGTTGTTTCTTATTATGGAAAAGATAGTAAAAATATTCCAAGCTTAAACGAAAGAGAAAAAATAGGTTTTTTTATTGATTATGAACCGTATGACAACAAAATGCAAGAAAAAATTAACCTTGACACCGTTGCCGACTTTTTGCAAAAAGTTGTTGGAAAAAAAATCCGATAAATTATCAAATCTAAAATAAAGAACAGGAAACAAAAAATTCAATATTACCAATTATAACAACCCTTATTTATGCTATTATTAGTATAAAAAGGGGGTTGTTTTGAATAATATTCCTGATATTGCAAAAAAAGAATTAACCAAGTTACTCAACGGAAACAAAAATTTTATCGCAGGGAAGCCGACTGCTAAGAATATGTGTTTAAAAACTTTACAAAGCCTTGCACTTTATCAAGAGCCTTATGCTTGTGTTTTGAGTTGTTCAGATTCAAGAGTAGTGCCTGAAATTATTTTTGACTGCGGAATAGGAGAGCTTTTTGTAGTTAGAGTTGCAGGAATTGCAGTCGGACCGAATGTAAAAGAGAGTATAGAGTATGCCGTTAAAAAACTGCACGTTCCGCTTTTAATTCTTCTTGGACACGATGATTGCGGAGTTATGAAGTATGCAAATGAACAGTACCCCAATATGCCCGAGCATTTCCAATCTATTCTTAAAGCAGTTTATCCTGTTATAGATGGTATTGGTAAATTCGACTGCAACAACGAGTTTGCAAGAAAGCATACTCTTTGGGTTGAAGAATATTTGCTTAACAACTCTGAAATTATAAAACATGCAGTAGAAAAAGATAAACTATATATTGCAAAATGCCACTTCGACCATAATACAGGCGAAGTTACAATGTTAGAAAAGGTGTAATTATGGATATAATAAAAGCAATTGCAAAAAGGGGTTTGGAACTAAGAGGTGCAATATACAAAAGCTGTTTAAATGATACTGCTTTAATAATGCTCACAGGAATTTGCTCTAATGTTTTCCAAAATGACTTATTGGATTCTACAGGGAAGCTTTTAAGTCAAAACGGAATCACTGCTATTATCGGACACGCACACGACTCATTTTCTTGTTTTGCCGTTTTTAATGATGATTTTTCTATGGTGTATGAAGATGTAGAAACTTGGGTATTGAAAGCAAAAGAACTTGGTTACAAGAAAATCATACTTGCAGGACATTCTCTTGGTTCTAATAAAATTATAAATTATCTTGGGAACACAAAAGATGATTACGTAGATTATTTTATCGTTTCATGCCCTATTGATATTATGCATTGGTGGGAAGTTATGCCAAATATTGATACCTGTTTTGATATGGCTAGAAAATGGGTTGAAGAAGGTAGAGGGGATGATATACTTCCGTTTTTATTTGGCGGATTTTCACCAATGACAGCAAATACTGTTCTTGGCTTTTATAATGCTGAAAACCTTAAAAATTGTCCTGTTTTGAGTAAAAAAGGCGAAACAACCTCCTTGTACAATATTAAACCAAACGGAACATTCTTAATAGGTTCAAAGGATTCCGTAACTGGCAACAACCCGAAAGCGTTTATGGAGCAGTTAAACCAATGGACGAAAAATCCTGAATTAAATCAGGTCATAGAAGTTGAAGGAGCAAGCCATATTTTTTACGGTAAACACGATATTTATGCTAAAACAGTTTTAGATTGTATAAAAAATCATTTTATTAACTATAGTGAGGGAAAGAATGTTTAAAAATATTTTGTTAAGTTTATTTGTATTATTTTTTGTATCTTTAAGTGTTAGTGCAGTGGGATAAAGTTTTTCCAAAATCGGAAAAAGTTGATGTACAAAAAGTTGAATTTAAAAACAGATTTGGCATTACTCTTGTCGGAGATTTATACACTCCAAAAGGGATAAATACAAATGAAAATATACCTGCAATAGCAATTTCAGGGCCATTTGGTGCAGTTAAAGAGCAATCTTCAGGTCTTTATGCGCAAACATTAGCAGAACGAGGATTTATTACTTTAGCATTTGACCCGAGCTATACGGGTGAAAGTTCAGGAACTCCAAGACACGTTGCAAGCCCAGATATTAATACGGAAGATTTTTCAGCAGCAGTTGATTTTTTAAGTAATTATAAAAATGTTAATCCTGATAAAATCGGTATTTTAGGAATTTGCGGTTTTGGCGGCTTTGCAATAAATGCAGCTTCAATTGACACTAGGATTAAAGCCACAACAGCAGTTACAATGTACGATATGACAAGGGTTAGCGCAAAAGGATATAACGATTCTATTGACGAAAAAGCACGATATGAGATGAAACAAAGCCTCAATAAACAAAGAACAGAAGATTTTAAATCAGGCAATTATAAAGGTGCAGATGGTTTACCTGAACAATTGAAAGGGGATGAACCCCAATTTGTAAAAGATTATTGGGAATATTATAAGACTAAAAGAGGATTCCACCCGCGCTCAATAAATTCTAATGGCAAGTGGAATATGACATCATCTTTATCATTAATAAATCAGCCGATTTTGCAATACGCTAATGAAATCAGAACCCCAGTTTTAATTATTCATGGTGAAAAAGCACACTCAAAATACTTTGGAGAAGATGCGTTTAAAAAGCTAAAAGGTGACAACAAGGAACTTTTGATTATAAAAGGTGCAAACCATGTTGATTTGTATGATGGAGGGGACAAAAACGCGATTCCGTTTGATAAAATAGAAAGTTTTTATAAAAGCAATTTAAAATAGGAGGTTATATAATGAGTAAAAAAGTTTTGATATTATCAGGCAGTCCAAGAATTGGCGGAAATTCAGATATTTTATGTGATGAATTTATGAAAGGTGCAGTAGAATCGGGAAACGATGTTGAAAAAATAAATGTATCTAAAAAGAAAATAGATTATTGTAAAGGCTGCTATTACTGTCAAACTCATAGCGGAGAATGCGTAATAAAAGATGATATGACTGAAATTTTGCAAAAAATCATAGATGCTGATGTTTTGGTACTTGCCAGTCCTGTTTATTTTTATTCAATAGATGCACAGTTAAAAGCATTAATAGATAGGACGGTTGCTCGTTGGACAGAAGTTAAAAACAAAGATTTCTATTATATTGCTACTTGTGCAGATGGTAAAGAAGGCTTAGCTAGAACTATAGAATGTTTCAGAGGTTATGCCGACTGTGTAAACGGTGCAAAAGAATGCGGAATAATATATGGTCATAGCGTCTATCAAAAGGGCGAAATTAAAGATAAACCCGCAATGAAAGAAGCGTATGAAATGGGTAGGAGTATTAAATAAAAAGTAATAGATTTAGATTCTTTAAAACCTAAAGATTAGATATAAAATAATTAATTCTATTGACCAAACAAAACTTATTAAAAAGCGTATTCTTGAGTTTTAAATGCAAAAGTATTGATTTTATTGAATCTAAATCCTATAGTTTGCTCATGAGAAATTTTTGTGACTATTCCTGTGACCACTACTTAAAAATGGGGTAAAAATGGTAGAATTTTGTAAAATTGAGCTTCTAAAACCCTTTATATACAATAGTTTCAGCTACACAGTCCTAAAACCATTATATATCAACATCTCCATTAAAAAAGAGGGCTGAAACCCTCTTGTTATTTTATCTCTTCCATTTGCTTACACTGAAAATTCAGTAACTTGTATTATTACACGAAAAACAGTACTAAATGTACTGTTTTTCTATACGCAAACGGAGTCCTTCCCCAAGCGAATAAAATTCATTGTGTCTCTACATAAACAAAAAGAGAACCCCAAGGTATAGAACCAGATTCTCCCTCCATTTGCTTATACTTAAGATTCTCAATCATCTTATTATTACACGAAAAACAGTACATTTAGTACTGTTTTTCTGTTC
>CACYKP010000040.1:53464-54325 GCA_902775025.1 uncultured bacterium
TATGGTACCCCCAAGCGAATTCGAATCGCTGTCTACACCGTGAAAGGGTGTTGTCCTAGGCCTCTAGACGATGGGGGCTTATCGACAATATCTATACTACCAAATCAATTTTGTTTGTCAAGCAATTTGCTAAATTACAAATTTATTCTTACATCTTCCCGCTCTTTAATTTAGGGAACTTTTTTCAATATTATTTAATGAAAATTTATAACGGTTATTGAAATCATAGAAAGTTCGCCATAAAATATTATAGAAAGAAGGCTAGAGTATGATTAACAGAAAATCCAGAGAAGAAATTAAACGTATGCGGCACGCAGGACACATTGTAGCGCTTGTACATAAAAAAATGAAAGAAGTTGTTGAACCCGGAATCTCAACATTGGAACTCGACAACATTGCAATGAAAGTCATTAAAGAGAATAAAGCAATCCCGACTTTTTTGGGATATAACGGTTTTCCCGCAAGCATCTGCACATCAATTAACGAAAAAGTAGTTCACGGAATTCCAAATAAAAACGAAATCCTTAAGGAAGGTGATATTATAGCCATAGATGTCGGGGCGACTTATGGCGGTATGGTTGGAGATAGTGCTTGGTCTTATGCAGTCGGTAAAATATCCGAAGAAAAACAACGCTTAATGAAAGCAACAGAAGAAGCACTCTATGCAGGTATTGCTAAAATGCGTCCGGGAAATGTCTTAGACGATATTTCAGGTGCAGTAGAAGATGTTGCAAAATCATACGGAATGGGAATCGTTCGTCAGTACGGCGGACACGGTGTCGGACACGAAATGCATGAAGATCCGTTCCTGTTTAATTATAGGGTTGGCGACCACACACTTATTAAACAAGGTTACGTTAT
>CACYKP010000041.1 GCA_902775025.1 uncultured bacterium
CCGCCTGCCCTTCAAACAGCACTCTCTTTGTTGTTGCTTCACCTAGATTGTTTGCTCATTACGTAATGCCCCAAACCCCTCTATGTTTTAGTTTATAAACCATCATAAAATTTCACATTTTATCTTCTGTAGGTCAGGTTCCACCTGACAATAACTTTTTTGCATCAAAATACATATTTTGATGCATTAAATTAATGCTAATATTAATAGCATTATGGTTGATACTATTGCCGATATACCGACAAAATACCAAAAATAAGGTTTCTTAGGAGCTTGTGATTTTGATTTAACCGAACAATACTGGGGTTTCGGCTTGGTTGCCTTTGACTTTTTTCCGCTAGTCTTTGCTTTTTCTTCTTTGTATTTTTCAGATAATGTCTTTCTTGATTTTTTCCCTGTTACAAGAAGTTCTGTATCGTATCTTAGCTTTAAAATTCTTCTGTCTTCATTAAGCGAATAAACACAATAATTAATAGCAACCTCAAATGCTCTTTGTAAACACTCTAAAGCATCCATTCCGTCTTGTTTAACTGTTATTAAGTGTGTTGCCTCGTTTCCATGTTTTTTTAAGAAATACAAATCTTCAACAAACTCTTTTGCCTCGTCTGAACTCCCTAAAGTACAGTCTTTGAGTGTAGCAAGCATTGCATCAAATGTAATCTCAGTTGTTCTTCTTGAACCCAAAACATTTTTACAGACTACTTCACCAAACCTTCTTGTTTGAGTCATACATTGTTCAAAAAACTCGCTGCGGTAAAGCTCTTCAGCATCATTAATTATCTTAAAAAGCTCTTTATCACTTCGTTTTAAAAAATCAAAATTTGTTGTCATAATAACATTCTATAATACAAGACATATTATACAATCGTGCAAACAAAGTAAAATCAATCAACCAAAACTCATTTACCCCTTTACGGCTCCGTCGTTTTCTCCGGAGATAAAGTATCTTTGCATCATTAAGAAAAAGATAATTATTGGGATTGTTGATATTATTGAACCTGCAGCAATAAATCTCCAGTTAGCGGAAAACATACCCTGAAGGTTATTAATACCGACAGGAAGCGTGTACATACTTTCTTTAGTTAGCATAATACTCGGCCAAAGAAATTCACCCCAAGAACCTATAAAAGTGAATACTGCAAGAACGGCTAAAGTCGGTTTAACCATTGGAAGGACAACTCGAGTAAACATTTGAAATACATTACATCCGTCAACAATAGCTGCTTCTTCAACTTCCTTTGGCACTTTTAAGAATGCCTGCCGCATTAAGAATATTCCGAAAGCACTGACTGCAAAAGGCATTACAAGACCAATATATCCCATAACATTATTTACGCTGTCTATAAGATGAAGTTTTAAAGTAATTATATAAACAGGAAGCATAATTGCCTGAAACGGAATCATAATAGTCGCAAGGATAGAAAAAAATACAAACTTTTTCCCCCTAAACTGCATTCTTGCAAGAGGATAAGCCGCAAGCGAAGATAAAACAAGATTAAGAATAACCGTAAGAGCTGCAACAATTACGCTATTCCAAAAATAAGCCATAAAATCAACCCTTCCCCAAACATCAATATAGTTTTGGAAAGTAAAATCAAATATCCTCATTAATTCCTTTTAGTGAAGTTGAAGTCAACCATACAAAGGGAAATATTGATAACAACGAAGTTATTATCAATGTTAAATGTATCAATCCTTTTCCTGTCAGTTTTTTGAACATTTTTAATATTTACCCCTTTACTATATTTATCCACCGAGTGCGTGGGCTTTTTCGGTTGTACTTTTTATTACATCATAGAAAAGTTTTTCTGTGTTGTTTTCATTCATGCAGTCAACACCAACTGCCGTGCAGCCGCCTTTTGTTGCAACATTAGATATAAGCTGCTCCATTGATATATCACGATTTAGTGCCATCTTTCCTGCACCTATTGCAGTTTGAATACTTAACAAAAGAGCCTTATCATAATCCATACCGAGTTTTTCGCCTGCTCTTGCAATTTCGTTTATAACCTTGTAATAAAATGCAGGGCCTGAACCTGAAATTGCAGTAACAATATCAAGCTGTTCTTCATTATCAACAACAACACACTTCCCAATTGTAGAAAGTAATGATTTAACAAAGTCTACATCTGTTTCCTTTGCATTTACCCCTCCTACAATTCCGCTCATGCCTTCACCTACAAGAGCAGGAGTGTTTGGCATAACACGAATAACTTTAGATTTGTCAGGAAGGTTGAATTCTATCTTATTAATATTTACCCCTGCAGCTATTGAAACAATCAACTTATCAGGAGTTACAAAGGGTTTTATCTCCTCTAAAACACCAATAACCTGATTAGGCTTAACAGATACAAAAATTACATCAGAATTTTTTACAAGTTCTTTGTTATCTAAAATTACTCTTATTCCGAGTTCTTTTGATTTTTCTTCTAGTCCGTCAGGATTTGATTTTGTTGCCAAAAGATTTTCCGAAGTTGTAAACCCTGTTTTTATTAGACCTTTAATAATAGCGCTTGCCATTTTACCTGAGCCGATAAAACCGATTTTTTTGTATGACATTATTCCCTCTCTTTACAATGCTTAAACATGTATTTGACTAACAAGCATGTTTTGTTTAGTATATAACTATTATAAGTAAAATTAGCTGAAAAGGAAATAGAAAAATGAAACGTACACTAGAAGGAACAAAGCTTAAAAGACAACACGTAAGCGGTTTTAGAGCAAGAATGGCAACTCCGGGCGGACAAGAAGTTTTGAACAGACGTCGTGCTAAAGGTCGTCATCAAATCTCTGTAACAGGAAGTAAACGTGCTTAATTAAATAGCAAAAGAAGAATTAAAAAATAGCTGATAATTTATCAGCTATTTTTTTTATTGCATTTAGTATTTTAAGTATTTAGTCAAACTATGTTTTCAGTTCTTTAGCAATATAGGACTTGTTACTTTAGCGCAAAGCCCAATATATTTACCCCCCGCAGCAGTTTTTGAATTTTTTCCCGCTGCCGCATGGACAAGGATCATTTCTGCCTACTTTTTGAGTTAGTACGGGTTTTTCTTTCTTTGGTAATGATATTATATCAAACACTTCCGAAAATGCATTTGAGCAAAAAAGAACTGTTGCTGATGAATAAATTGTATTTTTTAAATAGTCAGATTTATATTTTTCAAGTAATTCTTGAAGCGTGTATTTTGTTTCCAAAACTTCGTTAATAACATCAATAAAGTTTGAATACTTATTTGCAACTCTTTCCAATATTGTATTAGGAATAGAATCATTTGCAAGAAAATATTCTATACATTGCTTAGCGTTTTCAACAGAGTTTCTGTCTTCAAAAATATGGCAAAAAGTTTCATAAAACGGAACAGCGTATAACCCTCTGTCTTTATCAAATATTACTGCTACATCATAAGTTTCATTATGTGAAGCAAAACCGCCCATTGAATTTTCAAGAAAATTCGCATAATTGTTTTCAAGTTCTTTAACGTGGAAAAATTTGTATGTTTCAAGATTAGAACCTTTATCAGATAAATCAATTTCTTCACCTTCGTTAAATGCGCCTATGATATCATCTGCATGTTTATTAGTGGTTAAAATGATATCTTTGTCAAAAGACTTGATAAATTTGTTATACATCTCTGTAATTGTAGTTTTAATCTCTTCTTCTTTTTCCGGATTATCAAAATACAGAGTTCTTGGATTCTGAATAAGCTTCATAACTGCATATCTATATGCTTCAGCTTTTTGTGAGTGAGAAAGCACGCTTGAGATTTCAACGATAAAGTACTCCCCTTTTAATTCAAAAATTCTGCCTGCAATATATTGACCTGCATAAACACCTCTAAAATTAGTCATTTTAGTAAGAGAAAATACAGTATAAGTTTTTTCGTTTATAAGATTATAAAGCTCAAATCCGTTCTTAAGAATTTTTTTGATTTCAAAAATAGAAGCTTGCGCACCTAAAAGCGCTTCTGTAATCTCTTTGTTTTTACCTGTTTCAAGATATAAATCCAAAATAAAATGATTATTCAATTTTCGTTCAAAAACGTAAGGCAAAAATATTTTTTCCATTTGGTTAAGTGAAATATTTTTTGAACCAATTGTTGACAAATATTCGCTAAAATCAGCTTTTACCATATCGTTTTCCTGTGTAAAAGTGAATATATCTTTCAAAGCTTCGTTAATTTCAGTAATTTTTTCTATAACAGGCATTGTTTCCCCCTCATTTATATTTATAAGAATACATTAACCATAAGAAATTAGCAATAATTCTGTAGGGGAAAATTCAATTATTTCCCTATTCATCTTACATTAAGTTTTATGAAGATATATATTTTATTTCATTTTTGTTTGATTTACGATATACCAAAATATAAGTACAGTTTATTATTTTAGGGATATTAAATATATAAAAGGAGGCTATATGAAAATATCACCAATCAATAGTACTACATTTACGGGTAGAGAGATATACTATTTATCAACAAACGGCGAAGAGGGATTAAAAAAAGTTAAAGGATATTATCAAAATTCAAGCGTTGAAAAAACTTTAGGCAAAGACCATTCGTATCCTAAAAACAAAGCTTATTTTGCTGATCCTATGGAATTTGTAAGGCAAGATATAAAAGACAGGGTAGATTTTGTAGTATATGATAATGAACCAAGTTATCCAAAAATTGAAGATGTTAAAAAGAATTATTTAGAAAATAATAGAACAGATTACAGAAAACAGTTTGAAGACATAAGAGAATATTACTATAGACGAGAAATGGGTGGTTTTGATGATATTAATAAAGCAAAATATCAACAATGGCAAGCTGCTGAATGCACAGGTATTTATGATAAAGCAGGTGATTTAAGATACAAAAAAGAAATAACAGAAGATGAAGTTAAGGCATTAAAAGCAGAACGAACCGAGCTTCAAACAGGAATAGAAAGTACGCAAAAAGAATTAAAATCTCAAAAACTTTTAAACAACACTCTTGAATCACATATTAAAAACTTAAAAGCAATGAGTAAACCATATGAAGCTCTTAATGATATTTCAGGAAAAGGAGCAGATGTTGAAAATATTTTGTACACCGCTTCAAATACAAGAGTTAATTATGCAAAACATCAAGAAGAATATTTAAAACATATTGAAAATTCTGATTATTACAATAACGGAAAAGAAGCATATCCTCAAGATGCTCCTAAATACGCAAAGTATAATAATACAACAAAAACATACGAAGCAGTTCAAAAAAATATGGAAAAAGCTTTTAATATTGGAAAAACAAAAAACAGTTTAAAAAAACAAAATAATTTACTACAAAAAACGATTTCTGAGTTTGAAACAATATTAAATGAAAACGTTAAAACAATATCTGAAATGCAGAAATACATCAATGAATTAACAACCAAAGCTGATGCCACCGATTCAAAAATAAAAGAACGAACCGCATTTATTGATACCTGTAAAGAAAAACTTAAACCTCTATTTGAAGAACTTGCAAATTTCTACAAAAAACAAGGTATAAAAGTAATAAAAAAATAGGAGCAATGTAAATGAAAATTAACGCAATAACAAATACAAATTTTAAAGGGCTTTTTACAGACAGAACTAAAGAAAATAACGGGAATTGGCGAATGGAATATCGCCCTTACAGCTGGGAAACCCCAAAAGCGAACAAAGTTCAAATTGATATTTTTTCTCCCACACTTCCTGATAACGAAGAAATATATATTAATGAACCGAATTTAAAAATATCAAAAGACATATTTGGTACTAAATCATATATAAAAGATACAACTTATGGGCTTGATATTTTGCGTATAGATATTACAGATATGCCGTCAATGAATTTGGAAGAATCTTTAAAGGTCAAAGATAAAAAGCTTACAATGTTTTTAAAAATGAAACAAGATGAAATGAAAAAACTAAAAAGTGCATTAGATGACAGAATGCCGAACATAGAACAAGTATCTAAGGCACATTATACTTACGCAAATGATATAGATGAACCTTGGGGATTTCATACTTTTTCCGTAAGCGATCGTGCTCAAGGCGTTAGACAAAACTTTAGAAAAATGGAACAAATTGCCAAAGAAAATGCTCAGGATTTTAAAAAATATATTAAACTATCAGAATCATCTGATGCTGTAAGAAGAACTAAAGATGAAATATTTGAAGAACTTATAAAAATTGAGGAGGCTAAGTCAACAGGCTTGTTAATTGATATTTCAAGGCGGGATATACAAGCATGCAATGAGCCATTGCACAAAGCTTTACAAAATATAGAAAAAGCAAAAGGAAAATTGGTTGCTCTTTCAAACGGAATAATTACTATAGATGAAATCATAAAAGCTGTTGGTAAAGATTTTAATATACATAAGGCTATAGATTTTGTTGAAAAATTGATGCAAAAAAAAATATAACAAATTATTAATAAAAAGGTGAAGTTAATATTTTAAACTTCACCTTTTTATTATTTTCCAAAAACAGGAGGCGGTTGAATGTACAATGGTTTAAGTTTAGCCCATTCTGTTTCATCCTTTTTAAGAGCCAGTTTTGATAAAATGTCGCCGAGCGGATAGCTTCCCTCCTGATAAGATATCACATTATCCGCATACTGGCTTAATCTTGTTTTAAGGCTGTTATCCGTAATTACACGCCTTCCTTTTACAATCTCGTCGACTTTTTCAAGCTCTATAGCGCCTTTAACTTCCCCGTCGTAAATATATGCTTTGTTTTTTCTTGCATCAAGGGCAACTAGATCGTTATCACCTAAAATATGAGAAAGGATTTCTAATGATGAAACTCCTACAGCTTTGATATTAAGCTGTTGAGCAAGTACTCTTGCAACCGTAACACAAGCTCTTATTCCGGTAAAGCTTCCCGGCCCTATATCTGTTACTATCATATCCAAATCTTTTGGTGTAAGTCCTGCTTCTTTTAAAACTTTTACAATAGTTGATATAAGGTATGCAGAGTGGTAATTTTCGCCATCAGAAAAAATCACTTCGCTTTTTATAATTTTATCTCCGTCATTAAGCGTTATGTATGTTTTATCAAGACAAGTATCAAATGCTAATATTTTCATTTTTCACCTTCAAATTTGTTTACCTCCCTTTATAGGGGGAGGGTAGGGTGGGGGCTAATTTCTCAACCCTTCTATCACGCCTTTATTTTTTTCTCCGACAGATTTAAATTCATAAATCCTTGAATCATCATCGTCATAAGTTACATTAACTTCTATTCTTTCAAACGGAAGCTCGCCTTGGGAAAATTCTGCCCATTCAACAAAAGTAATTTTTTTCCCTTCCGAGTATTCTCTTAGTTCATCTGTAATTGTGCTTATTCCTGCGTGTTCAAGTCTATATAAGTCAAAATGATAAACAGGAATTGATGCACTATGGTATTCATTTAAGATAACAAAGCTTGGACTTGTAACCTTCTCTTTTATTCCGAGAGCCTCAGCAACAAGTTTAACGAAAGCGGTTTTCCCTGCTCCGATTTCACCAAACAGATTTACAAAACACCCATTCTCTTTTACAAGAGATGCAAACTTATATGCAAGCTTTTTAGTATCTTCTAATGTTGAACATTTTTGAGTAAAATTTTCTTCCATACAGTTATTTTATCATGCTCAAGAATAATAAATTAAATATAAATAGCAAAAAATTTTTTTAGAAGTTTTTATAACAATATCAAAAGAGGTTACATGAAAATAAGTTATAGTCCTTCATACAATTACAATACAAGTTTTAGAGCAATACCTTTAGCTAAATACGGATATCTAAACGACAAAGCTAAAGATGTTATTGTGTATCAACTTGAAAAAAAGGATATTGATTACTTAAGATTTATTTCAAAAAATATAGAAAAATTTTATGAAAAATATGACATAAAAGATGAATCAACAAAACAAGTTGTGAAAGAAGCCTTTGATGCAGGTGCGGAGATTTTGTCTGAGAAAAATTATAAAGAAGAAAAAGCAAAGGTTTTGCTTGCTTTTTCAGATGAAGAACCTAGTGCTATTCTTATAGGAAACACCTTAAAAATAGATAAAAACGGAAGATTTCATTATTCAAGCAGGAAGAACCATTCAACTGATGAAACCGAATTAGATTGGCTAGCAACTTGGAATAAAAAAATATTAGGTGAGGGTAAGGTTATTGTATGCGAGTTTTTCCACTCTCTTTTAAAAGACGGTTTTAAACAATGTTACGTTCGTTCCGAAATCCCTGAAAAATCATTTGCTATGGAATTTTATAGGAAAATGGGATTTGAGCCATTGTCTAACAAACAACGAAAAATTCAACGCAAAAACGATAATAATTATGTAATCGGGAATTTTGATGCACCCAAAGATTTAATTGTACCGATGAAGGCAACAACAAGAGATATTGTCCGCACACTTAAAAAACGCAGTCGAGAACTTATAAGAAAAGAACTTGAAAATGCCCCAAGTGAATATTTATCAATAAAAATCTAACACTATAAATTCTACAACAATATATATAAGTGCAAAATCAGACACAAAATTTTACGATTCTTCTTTAATATATTGAACTTTGTATCCCAGAATTCCTGCTATAGTAATAGCCTCATTATAAGTCATTGTGCCACGGTTAAGTTTTAGGGACAATGCATTTGGAGAACATTTTTTCCCCGTGTTTTCGGAAATTAATTCTGCAAGCTCTTTTAATTTTAAACCCTCTTGTGCTAATAAAACTTTAATTTGTTCCTTTAAAAATAATTGCATATATTTATTTTGCAAATCCAAAAGTTCTAAATCAATATCTAATTTTGTTTATTTTTAACTTCTTTTCTGATGTTAACCTTCGGAACAACTGACATCCCGGGAATTATTGCATATTCCTCAGGATTTATTTTTTCTGTAAATACAATCTTAACAGGAATTCTTTGTACAATTTTTACAAAAGAGCCTACAGCATTTTCAGGTGGAAACAAGCTTGATTTTGCACCTGATGCTCTCTGAATACTGTCAACTTTGCCCTTAAACACTTTTTTAGGATATGTGTCAATCTTTATATTAACCTCTTGACCTACCCTCATTTTTTCTAACTGCGTTTCTTTGTAATTTGCAACAACCCAAACATCATTAGGAACAATTACAAATAAAGGTGTTCCTGGTTGAACCATCATACCAACTTCTACTCTTTTATTAGATACAGTTCCGTCAATCGGGGCTTTAACTTCGGTATATTCCATTGCAAGTTTTGCCGCATCTAACTGAGCTTTCAATACATTTAAATCAGCATCTGCCACTTTTGCACTGTCTTCCGGATTTGCTGAAAAAATTGATTGCTCAGCCATAACTTGTTGCGCTTTTTTAGCATCTAAAGTTGTTCTTGCTTTATCTAAAGTTTGCTTAGAAACAGCACCTGCCTTATAAAGATTTTCATATCTTTCAACATCTTTCTGTGCAAGCTCTATATCAGAATTTGCAGCATTTAAATTTGCGTGAGCATTGCTTTGATTCAAAATTGCTCTTTCATAAGCAGCTTTTGCCTGATCCAATCTAACCTGATAATCTCTTTGATCAATTACTGCAACAATATCACCGGCTTTTACGGGTTGGTTATCTTTTACAAATACCTTTACTATTTCACCTGCAACCTTTGGTGAAACAGAAACCGTAGTTGTTTCTATATAAGCATCATCCGTAGATTGATATCCTAACATATCATATATAAAATATACTCCGGCCAGTATTGCAATAACTGTAAGAAATATAAAAATATAACGTTTTTTTACGGGTAATTTTTTTTCGACTATTTTTTCTTCACTCATTTTTTCTTCCTTATATCTGTATGTCTATTGTCTCTTTTAACATCAGTCTTAAATCTGCTAATAAATCCTGCACTTTTGCTAAATCACTATTTGCAATTTTTTCCTTGACTTCTGCATAGTGCGGCCGTATTTTATTAACAGCCTCCTGAACTTTTTCTCTTCCTTCTTCAGTTAATTCTATAAGCTTTACAGGACGATTATTCTTCATCGACAATTTTCTTGTTATAAGCCCCTTGTTTTCTAATGTATCTAAGAGCTTTCCTGTATTTGCTCTATCCTTTAGAATCAACTTTGCTATATCTCTTTGACACAATTCACCGTTACACTTTACTGTATCCAATACCGCAAATTCTTCAACTGAAATTCCGGTATTATACTTTTCAAAAACCTGCTGCCCCAAAAGTTTGCAATACTTAGCAGTCAATTCTATTTGATAAAATATTGTATCAGTAAAATGTTCCTGTTTCAAACCTAATCCTTTTTTAATTTAATAAATAACTTTTTATGTTTATTTTACCACATGTTGCAAATGCAACATATTTATGGTATCATTCTTATAAACCTAAGTCAAGAGGGGGGGGGAAATGCAACTCCCGTTAACTAAACACTCAGGACACTTTATAAAGAAAGTAGGTCAGGTTTCACCTGACAATAACTAAAAAAGTTTGGCGGAACCCAACAATACAAAATAAAAAGGAATGTTATGAAGAAAATATTATCACTCGCAATATTAGTATCGCTTACCGTTTCAAACACTGTTTTTGCGGTTAATGGTAATGCCGTTTTAAATGCAAGTACTGAAGAAAATATACAGAAAAACATTTATAAGGACATTAAAAAACATAAATCAGAAAAAGTTAAGCCGACTAAGAACAAATACGAATATGTAAATATGGCTTGGTGGGCTAATTTTAATGATGAATACTTAAACGATTACATTATTCGTGCCGTTGAAAACAACAAAGATTTAAAAATGGCAACACTTACGATTGATGAATACTATCAAAATGTAAGAATGCAAAGAGCGTCTGAACTTCCTGCTATTGCAGCAGGATTTGTTCCAGGGTACGGCGGATTTAACGGACGTTCTCAGGGAAGCTTCGGACTGCCGATTATTGCAAGTTATGAACTTGATTTATTTGGCAAAAACCATAACAAAACAACAGGAGTCAGAAAACTTTATGAAGCATCTATTTTAGACGAGCAAGCAGCGTACATATCTATCGCAGCTGCAGTCGGAACTGTGTATGTAAGTGTAGTTAAACTTGATGCCTTGATTGATATGCAGGAAGAAATTGTTAAACTCAGAAAAGAAATAGCTGAGATTATGACAATATCAAATAACGAGGGCATTGTTTCAACCTCAGACCTTGTAAAAGCAAATAAAGCATATATCGCAGGCACATCTGATCTTGTTGAATTAAAGAAAGAAAGAACAAAACTTCTTAATCAGCTTGCAGTTCTTGTAGGTGATAGTCCGAACAATATTGAAGAGTACAAACGAACAGACTATAAAACTTTGGTTTTCTCAGGTAATATTCCCGAAGAAGTCAGTTCTGAAGTTATTATGAACAGGCCTGATTATAAAAAAGCAGAAAAACTTCTTGAAAAAGCAGGAATTGATGTTCGTATAGCAAGAAAAGAAATGCTGCCTAAAATTAATCTTGGCGGATTGATGTTCTTCAACAACAAGTATTTAGATAGCTTGTTCACCACAAAAGGAATGCTCTGGGGTGTAGGCGGTGGACTTATGCAACCGTTATTTCAAGGGTTTGCACTTACTGCTAACTTGAAAGCCAAAAAAATTGCTTATGAAAGAAGCCTAAGAAATTATGAAAAAGTTAACTTGACTTCTATGCAAGAGGTTAACGATTCTCTAGTATCAGTAAATATGGACAGAGAAAAACTTGCTAAACAAAAAAATATTCAGGCTTTAGAAAAAAAGGATTTTAAGCTTACTCAAGAAAAATATAAAGAGGGTATTATAGCAAAACTCGACCTTGATCAGCAGCAAGAAAACCTTCTAAATGTTCAAAAAATGGTTTACAATACAGAATTTGACTGCATGGTAGATTATATTAATTTCTACAAGGCTATAGCTGCACAGGCATAAATAGATTCATATGCAAACGGCTATGTATTATGCAAAACTATTTCGCCCGTTTCCAGAGTAGGTTTAACGTCAATCACTCTCTGGTTTGTACTGCCTACCCAATGAGCTTTAGGATCAAGAAGCTCTTCTACAAATTTTCCTTCCGCAACAACATCAAGGAGTGCAATTTCAGGAATATCTTTTATTTCTTCCCATAAAAATCCTGTATAAAGCCAAATATTTTTTTGCGGTAATTCTTCTCTGATTTTTTTAGCAAGCCTGAAAACTTCTTCTCTGTTAAACGGATGCAAAGGATCTCCGCCGGAGAATGTTATACCTTCAATATATGGTTTTGAGAGAGCCTCAAATAATTCTTTTTCAGCATCTTCATCAAAGGGTATACCGCCTGCAACGTCCCAAGTAATAGGATTTTGGCAGTTGTGGCAGTGATGCGTGCAACCTGCAACCCATAAAACTACTCTAAGCCCGTCGCCATTTAACATATCGTCCTTTGTAATATTGTGATAATTCATTTTAACTCTTCCCCTTTGTGTGATAATTTTTTGTCAGACAAGCCTGATTAACAATCTATGTTTAAGTCATAGAGATTCTTTGGATTTTGTAACATTTGGTATTACTGTTTTTGATATTTTCCTCAGAATGACGATTTAATATAAAGTTTGACGATATTTGCCATTCTGAGCAAAGCGAAGAATCGCCACAACTTATCAAATCCCCAAAAACTTTCTCTTTAATAATCATATCACGTTAAAAATCTTTTGCAAAAAGATTAAGTTAAATTAATATTTGCGCACCAAGCATTATTCTGTGAGAATCTTTGGCTGCATCATTTTGACAGAATACATAATTTAGTATAAGTCTGAGAGCCTGACCTTTGATAAAATAATTTAATCCCAAAGTCATTTCACGTTGTTTATTATCGGAAAAATGTTTATCAGGCGTAAATTGATCATAGCATGCCAGGATTTGGAGTTTTTTTGTAAGCATGTACCCAAGAGTTGTATAAAATCCTGTGGCATGCTTTCTTGAAAACCCATTGTACCCGTTATATCCGTTAGCGTTTGCCCATTCAAACTCAGCAGAGAATCTTTTGTATTCATATCCAATGTATGCTCCTGTTACAAAAAAATTATCATGCCTTCTGCCTGCATCTATACCGCCTCCGATTTTAAGTTTTCCGTATTTATTTTCATCAAGTTTCGCAAGCGGTTTAACGTTCATCCAGCCAATAAATTCAGCACCGGGGAACCACTCATCAAAAAAAGTTCCTGAACTGTACAAACCTAAATCATAATCTAAAAAGCTGTAGTCACCTTTAATTCTTCCGCCTAACCTTCTTGCCGTACCAAAGTTTGTTGCGATTTGCGATCGTCCTAAAAATCCAAGTGTATAGGAACTGCTTCCGCCTTCCATGCCTACTTGCGGTCTAAAATGTCCGATTTGTATTCTGTGGTGCGGAATTTTATTTGTTGCTACAAAAACATCTGCAAAAAGACCTTGAGTATAATTTCTTTGTGAATGAACAGGGAAACCTAACATTACACGGAAATCACCGTTATTGTCTTTTAAAAATCCGTCAACACCTACGTTTAGGGCATTAAATTTAACCTTATTTTTTAACCCGCCATCATCGTAAAAAGCCATGTCGTTATATGCGTTAAAAGCCCCCCAAACGTGGATATTATCCATTTTAGATTCAGGTTTAAAATGGTAAGTAAGCGGCTCTCTATATAAATATTCCGGAACATCGTATCTATCTATTTCAAGATTATAAACTGTTTTAAGTTTTTCTCTAAGCGTCATGTTCTCGCTTACATTATTTACCCCTTTGTTTACCCCCTGATTTACCCCTTCTATTTCATCACCATGCGGAGCAGATAAAGTTACCTGCTCGAAAAGTTCATTACTATCTATATTTTGGGCCATCTTCTCTTCTGCACTAACTTTGTTAACAAAACAAAAAACCAGTGTTAGAGCAAAAATAAAGCGCAAAAACTTTTTCATAATTTAACATTGTAACATAAAAGATACTTAAAGACCTCGTTTTAAAAAATGATTCAAAAAAAGTAGCAAAACAAACAAATGCTGCTTTTGCTAAAACTTTATCCGGCATGCATAACTAAATGTTAAAAAAACCAAAAGGTTTTTTTAAAAAGCAAAAAAAGCCTCTATGATAATGATAATGATAATGTAAATGTAAATGATAATGATCTTCTTCATCCATAGTGCCATATCTGTTTTATAAAGATGAGGTTTACTAACACAACAACAATTCTTGATATTTTATCGGCTTGATAAAGTCAGTATATAAACCATAAACTTAGCAAGTCAAAATTAAGGAAGAAAAAGATGAAGAAGAATTATTAATTTTTTGTTTATTTTTTAAGGTTTTCTTGAAAACGGTGGTTTAATGATAATGTAAGAAAAAAGTAAAGTAAAAAGGAGATATAAAAATGGCAAAAACAATTGGTATTGACTTAGGTACAACAAACTCTGTTGTAGCAGTTATGGAAGGCGGTAAACCAACCGTTATAGCAAACGCAGAAGGTATGAGAACAACTCCTTCTATCGTTGGCTTTTCAAAAACAGGTGAAAGATTAGTAGGTCAGCTTGCAAAACGTCAAGCTATATTGAACCCTGATAAAACAATCGCTTCAATCAAACGTCATATGGGCGAAGATTATAAGAAAAATATTGACGGAAAAGATTACACTCCGCAAGAAATCTCAGCTATGATTTTGAGAAAGTTAGCGGAAGATGCTTCTAACTACTTGGGTGAAAAAGTTACATCAGCAGTTATTACAGTTCCTGCATACTTCAACGATGCTCAAAGACAAGCAACAAAAGACGCAGGTAAGATTGCAGGTTTAGATGTTCTTCGTATCGTTAACGAACCGACTGCAGCAGCTCTTGCTTACGGGTTAGAAAAAGATAAATCAGAAAAAGTTCTTGTATTCGACTTAGGTGGCGGTACATTCGATGTTTCAATTTTGGAAATCGGCGACGGTGTTCACGAAGTTCTTTCAACTTCAGGTGATACTCACTTAGGTGGTGATGATTTTGACCAAAAGATTATTGATTGGATTTGTGAAGAGTTCAAAAAACAAGAAGGTATGGACTTAACTAATGATAAACAAGCTATGCAAAGAATTAAAGAAGCAGCAGAAAAAGCTAAATGCGAATTATCTTCAGTTGTTGAAACAACAATAAGCTTACCTTATATCACAGCTGATGCAAATGGGCCTAAACACTTAGAATTGACTCTTTCAAGAGCTAAGTTTGAAGACTTATCAAGAGATTTACTTGACAGATGTAAAAAACCTGTTGAACAAGCTTTATCAGATGCAGGCTTATCAAAGAATGATATCAACGAAGTAGTTCTTGTTGGTGGTTCAACTCGTATTCCTGCAGTTCAACAATTAGTAAAAGATTATACAGGAAAAGAACCTAACCAATCGGTTAACCCTGATGAGGTTGTTGCAGTTGGTGCTGCAGTTCAAGCCGGTGTCTTAGCAGGTGAAGTTAAAGATATCGTACTTCTTGATGTTACACCGCTAACACTTGGTATTGAAACATTAGGCGGTGTTATGACAGCTCTAGTTCCTCGTAACACTACAATTCCTGTTTCTAAATCACAAGTGTTCTCAACTGCTGAAAACAACCAAACTGCAGTAGATATCAACGTACTTCAAGGTGAAAGACCTATGGCAGGTGATAACAAATCTTTAGGTATGTTTAGACTTGAAGGTATTGCTCCTGCTATGCGTGGTGTTCCTCAAATCGAGGTTACATTCGATATCGATGCTAACGGTATTGTTAACGTATCAGCTAAGGATAAAGCAACAGGTAAGGAACAAAAGATTACAATTACAAACTCATCTAACTTGTCTGAACAAGATATCGATAAGATGGTTAAAGAAGCTGAAGCTAACGCATCAGAAGATAAGAAGAAGAAAGAAGAAGCTGAAATTAAAAACAATGCTAATTCATTCATCTCATCTGCTGAAAGATTAACAAAAGACTTCGAAGGCAAAATCTCACAAGATGATTTGAAGAAATTGAACGAACAAAAAGATGCTCTTCAAAAAGCATTAGATGAAAATAAATCAGCTGACGAATTGAAGAAAATGAGTGAAGAACTTCAACAAACAATGTTCTCTATCTCACAAAAAGCATACGAAGCAGTTCAAAAAGAAGGCGGAGATGCAAATTCTGAAGCTAACAGCCAAGGCGCATCAACAGAAGATAAAAAAGATGATGACGTAATTGATGCTGAATATACTAAAGAATAAAATAGTTAAAGATCTAATAAATGTTTTATGGCGCAAGCGGAAAATCCGCTTGCGCCATTTGATTTTTTGTATTAGTATTGCTTTATTAATTTACTCCTGTAAGGTTTGTAGATGCATTTTTTATAATTTCCAAAAGTTTGTTTACCATTAAATCTTCATACTTTTGCGCATTTTCTTTAGAATCAGCTTCAAAACGAAGTGTAAATACAGGCTCTGTATTGCTTTGCCTTATCAGAGCAAACCCGCCGCCGTTTTTGAATACAATTCTCATTCCGTCCAAAGTAATAATTTCATCGATTTCTTTTCCAAAGAAGTTTGGATTTTCTGCAATTACCGCTTGGAAACTTTCTAACGTTTGAGATTTCAAAGAATTTGGGCAAGGAAGCCTTACTTCTGACGAACTATACGTTGCTTCAAACGGTTTAAGCATGTCTGAGATTTTAAATTCAGGATTTTGTTTCTTTTTGTTTGCAATAATTTCTATAATTCTGCACCCTGCATAAACTGCGTCATCAAATCCGTAGTATGAATCTTTGAAGAATGTATGTCCGCTCATCTCACCTGCAAGAACGGCACCTGTTTCTCTCATTTTAGCCTTTATGTATCCGTGTCCTGTTTTGCACATTACGGCAATTCCGCCGTTTGCGTTAATTGTGTCATAGAGTACTTGTGAACATTTTACTTCAGATACAATAACAGGTTTTATTCCTTTTTTGTTATATTCTTTGATTATATCATCGGAATAAATCAAGAGTAGCTTATCTCCGGTCATGGAGTTTCCGTTAGAATCAATAACCCCTATTCTGTCGCTATCGCCGTCAAAGGCTATTCCTAAATCAGCTTTATTAGCTACAACAGCTTTTTTAATATCATTAAGAGTTTTTTCATCACTCGGATTTGGGTGATGGTGCGGAAAACGTCCGTCAGGAAGTGAATAAAGTTCAATGACTTCACAACCTAAAGCACGATAAAGTTTAGGTCCTACAATTCCTCCGGTTCCGTTAGCTGAGTCAACTACGACTTTTATGCCTTGACCTATTATTCCGAAGTGTTTTTTCATCTCATTTATATAGTCAGGAATTAAGTCATACTCGACAAGCTGACCAAAAGGAACAGGCGGAATTTGAAGTTTATATTCTTCTTCCGTAAGTTCTTTAACTGTTTTTATTTGACTTTCACCGAGAGTTTGTTTTGCGTATGTCATCTTAAGTCCGTTGTATTGGCTAGGATTGTGGCTTGCGGTAATAATTAGTGCACCGGTTACGGGAAGATATTTTGTTATTTGCGGAGGAACTCCTGCAGCTTCCGAATAATATCCTATAGGAGTGGGAGCTAGCCCTAAATCAACAACATTAGCTCCGCAAGAGCGAATGCCTTCTATCAAAGATTTTGATAATGCAGGGGAATGAAGTCTGGCATCACGGCATACTGTTATCCATATCTCAGACGGTGTCCTCTTTGATTCGTTTACAAGGTATTGTACAAACCCCCTTCCTGTGTAGTAGAAAAGTTCTTCTGTTACGTTTTCTCCGTATATTCCTCTGATATCATTTTTCCCAAAAGCCGATGTATCCAACATTTTTACTCCTTATAATTGTTTTTACTATATAATAATATCATGAACAAAGGAAAGTACGGATATTTGTTTATAATGCCCGCCCTAATCGGAACATTTATTTTTATTATTATTCCGATATTTTGTTCGTTCGGATTAAGCTTTACCGAATGGGATTTATTGGGCGATATTAAATTTGTAGGACTTGATAATTATAAATCCGTATTTTCTCAGGCGGAATTTTTGCAAATACTTATTAACACTTTTGTTTATGCAATATCAACAACTATCTTTGCAGTAATTATTCCGTTATTAATTGCAGCAGC
>CACYKP010000042.1 GCA_902775025.1 uncultured bacterium
AAGGGAATAAGTGAGATAGAAATTTCTGAGAAAATAAAAAAAATAAATGTATAAGATTAAATTATAGTAGAATAAATATATGAAAACAGTTATTATAACAGGTGCAGATTCAGGGTTAGGTTTTAAAACCGCAAAAAATTGCAGAAATTTCATAAATATTTGTCAAAATTTTCAAAATATATAAAAAAGACTAAAAATTTATCAAAAACAAATTAAATAAATTATATTATTCAAAAATTTTTATTAATTTTATAAAACTTTACAATTCCTGTAATTCCTATGGTTTTTGACTTTTAGAACTCTCTCAATATATAATTTAACTCATGATATAGGAGAAATGAAAGATTACAAACAAGTTGAAAAGATGTATATTTATGACAAAATTCCGCTAGAAGAAATCGGACTTAAACTAAATATATCTCGCAGGACTTTGTTTTATTGGAAAAAGAAATACGAATCGCATTAATATAATCATAATCGTTTTTAGAGGAATTTTTTATTTGCTTTTTCATAATTAGATTTTATCATAAGCATCTATATCTAACTAAAATCTTTCTATATACCAGTTACTATTACCAAAATGGTTAAAGTTCCAATGAAGTTCAAAATAAAAATTAAACTCCAAAGAGTTGTCATCTTTGAAGTTCCAAGAATATTTATTTAATTGAAGAATATTTATTTAATTGCGTTTTTCGGTAACTTTCAAACGCATCCTGAATTTCTTTTGCAAACTTTTTTCTGAATTCAGAATACGGGATCTCCAATACTTCTTTTGTTAGTTTATTTCTCAAAATCATCTTCAAACCCCCTGATATTATCAAGTTCAATATTATATCGCTTGCCGGTTTTATCTACACAAGTTGCAAAATCGACGGTTTTATCAGCATACTTGTTTTCCCATAGACAAATTAGCAAGCCGATTTCTTGCGTTTTTAAGTTTAAAATCTTTGTTCCGTATAGCATATAATCTTTTTCAACCATAATTTATCCTTTTGTTATTGTAATATCTGCGTATATCTCATCCGGCTTGTCGGGGTCAATCAAAAAATCTTTATCAAATACATATCTTTCACCATCCGGTGCGACGCAGCCGACAATATTGTGTTCACCAAAACAAAGAACCGTAAACTCTTCGCTATCTTTTTCAAACCAGCCTTTTAGCTTTTTCAATCTATATTTTTTACCGATTTCAATCATAGTATTTCCCTTTCAAGCTACACAATTCATCACTCTTTAAGCGATAAACATCAAGTGTATGCGTCTAAAATCGTATCATTTGGACATAATAATTTTGAACACTATTTAAACGGCTTTTAAACACCTTTTAAACAGCTTTTAAATTTCGACATCTTTTACGTGGTCAATAAAAAATGCGTTCAACAAGTCTGCTTCACGATGCAAAAATTTTACAACCGGAGCCAAGTGGTAACACTCTTCTTTATCCGGCTGCGTTTCACAAAAATAATCCACAACAACCGCAATATTATAAACTTCTTCCGCCCATTTGCTTAGTTGTTTAAATTCTTTAGGTGTAATCCGACTTTTTCCATATACAACCTCCTTTAACGTGTTGTATTAATCACTTGGAAGTTAATAAAAGTCAAGATTATGCAATAAAACTATTTTTCATGAAGAATTGTAAATGAATTTGTGACCAATGTATTGAGTTTTGTTGAAAATATGTTACAATGTTATTAAGCGGTGTATTTGCCATTTGGCAGTACACTGTTTTCATTTTTATAAGTATTTAAGAATTTATACATGTTAGGATTATCACTTTTAAAATATTCTTTCATCTTATATGTAATTCCAGCCCCATTTAATGAACCATTTTTTATGTTATAAGAAAATTTTGGGAGTATCCTTTGGAAAAACTCATAGTTCGGATTATCATCCTTAAACGCTCTATTTATATTGTATGCACACAAGTCTGTCAATTGAATAAAGTTATTATATTGTGAATCAACAAACATTATATTTTCTATAATATTTTTTATTCCTTTCCAAGAATAACCATCTTCTAATTGTAGTGTATGTGTTTTATTTAGCATTTTTTTTATGCTATCGGAACATTTATCCATAACAATGATTGCATTATCTCTTTTGTGGTTTATATCCATATATAAAGAAATTCTTTCCATTAAATATTGAATTGCAAATATATTTGGATCTTGTTTGTTAATACCATATTGTCTTAATAAAGAGTCTTTATTAATAACAGTTGAAATTAGCACACAATCATTATTTACAATAATATCAAATAATCCGTTTGAAAGTTGTTTTAGTTCTTCAGGACTTAATGATGCAAGATATTTTCGCTTATTTCTTTCTTGAGGAAACCTTATCCAATTTGATTTAACTTCTAATATTGGAGCATTTTCAGATTGAAAAATGGCTGTTTTTAAGTTATTGACTTGTTGATTTATGTTTTTCCAATTATTAGAATCTATTCCTAGTGCATTAAAAACAAAGTATTTTGAACCAGAATTATATGCAATCTCACCGGATTCATCAATATAAAATAAAAACATACATCCTCCTTTTTTATATTATATCATAAAGTATTATGCTATAATACTTTTAAAACAGGCACTTACAACAATATTAGTTTAATTATCACATTTTAATATATTTAGAAAAAATTTTTCTTAAAAATTTTTATAATTTATCAATCGGGTAATACAATGCTAAAACTGTCTAAAACTTACGAAAAAATAAAAACTAAAAAATACATTTTAGCATATATTGATGTCTTAGGTACAAAAGAAAAAGTTAAAAATGATAAGAGCGAGGAGTATCTAAATACTATAAAAAGCATTTATGAACTTACAAAGTCTTTTTGTGATAATGATATTAGACCTAAATCTCCAATATTTCCACAGATGTGCTATAAAATATTCTCTGATAATATAATTATTGCAATTGAGGCACCTGAAGAAGAATCTTATTATTATCCAATTATAGGAGGTCTTATTACCTTTGTATCTATATATCAAGCCACTGCATTGTACAAAAAAATACTAACACGAGGGTCTATCACAATAGGGGATTTGTATCTTGATGACTTATTTATATATGGCAAATCTTTAATCGAAGCAGTTGAATTAGAAGAAAATGTCGCATTTTATCCAAGAGTAATATTATCTGATAAAATTAAAGAACATTATTATATAGAAAACAATGATTCCATTTTAATAGACACAGATAATCAAGTCTTCATAAACTATTACACGATGCTAACTGCTACTATTGGAAATAGAATAACAAATAAAGAAGTAACAGCAGTAAAGAATTTTTTAATAGAAGAATATAAGAAAAATTCAAATAATAAAAAAATACAACAAAAATACGATTGGTTAATTCAATATCATAATTCATATGTATCCAAATTAATAGGAACGTGGGATATAACCGAAGAACACTTAATTCAACCAGTTAATATTATCAATGAAAGAATTGTAGTTAGAAATAATTCAGGTTCATTATAAATAAAGAAATCATTTTCGACACGATAGTCTACAGAATCTCCATCTCATAGTTAATTACATCTTGTTCTGTATGTTAAATTACATTTGGGGTTCAGCGGATTTGGGCAAGGCTGAAGCGTAAGCGGAACGCCGTCCCAGTGAGAAAACTGTAATTAGTGGCTATTTCTCGTAAGAGAAATGTAACGAATGAAAGTTTGCGAACTGCCAATAATCCAAGACAAGTCCCCCCCATCGACATTTAACTTTTTAGAGTTCTTATAAGAGGACTCTATTTTAGTATTTATAAGGTTTATCTGGGTTCTAGTCAAGCAAGATGTGCTAATATTTTCTACGTCATTTTGAAGTGCCTATTTTGCACTTTCTGAACGACTTTCGAGGGTTCTATGCAAAGTAAATAAGTTTTCTGAAAAAGCCTTCTTTTCTTGCATTTTTATTTGTCTTAGATGTTCAAATATTGGTTTCAGTTGAACAGATAAAGTATTCTTATCTTCATTGAATGTAATCTTATCCGTTATGGTTGCAAGAATAAGCCTTTTTTCTTCTCTAATTTTTGATAATTTCTTTTCTTGTGTTCTCGCTTACTCCAAGTAATGAATGCATATATATCCAATCATAATATTTTTATTTATATTTTTAGCGGCAGAGTGATATTTGCACCTGCTCTTGCAGCTTCGGTTGTTATTCTTTTTGAAGAATTATATTTAAAGAAGATTAACTAATTTTAATTTCTTTTCGTAATCAAGAAGTATAGCAAAAAATATTTTTACGATTTTTAAATAAGTTATGAGTCCTATTAATATTACACCAATAAATAGTTTAAATTTGTCAAGAAATTACGGTACTTTATCTAATTATGCTCAACGATTTATAAAATCTCAAATTAGGATGACAACTTATGCATTAGATAGGTTTTTCGCAGAAATTGATTTAAAAATAATACCTAATAACGAACAAAAATTAAAAGAATTTTGTATTAAACAAATAGGTAATAATAAACAAGAAGGAATTATCTTATCAGAAAAAGAGTGTGATTATCATGTATTTTTTAATGATGAATATTTAAATTTGGACATACTAAAACCAAATAGCGGTGAAGTATATCAGCAATTTAAAGTGAGAGAAAACAGTGATAAATATATTCACTCAGGGAACTTTTCAGATGCAAATATTGAAGATGAATTAAGCAAGGTATTGGAATTTGTTGAAGATAAATTGTTAAAACTTAAACGTGAATTAGCTCCAACGGAGATGCCTTCTGTATTGAATTACAGACCAATAATGTCATACAATATAGCAGAAATTAATAAGACTTTGTTTCAAGTACCAAAAAATACAGATATAAATAATGCAGGAGTTATCGGTTTAAAAGAAGAGGAAATTATAAAGTCAATAAATAATAAGTTTGAGATTATACAAAAATTGTATAAAAAAATATCAGACGGACGGACAAAATATGAACTCAGAAGTTCTTATAAAAATTATTTGCCTCAAACTGTTGCAAATAAGTTAGGATTTAAGAATATAGGTCCAAATGGAGAAAATATATGCTTATTTAATACTAATTATAAAAACAATGCTTATACTGCTATAATATTATCTGATAAAAATAATAACGAAATAAAATTCGTTATATCAAAGAAGAATAAGAGTGTTAGAAAAAATTTGCCTTCCAAATTTGTGCAATCAGAATTTTCCGAATATCGTATTTCTTTAAAACCAAACTATTACACTCAAAAAGAACTTGACGGACTTAACTTGTATTCTTATCTTTTCTGTTTAGACAAAGAGATGGAAAATTTTATACAACACACACAAAATTGGTTTAATAAAAAAGAAGAAATAAAATTAATTAAATCAAATCGTGATGTTGCAACAACGGAGCAATACAATAGATTACTTGATGATATTCGTTTAAACTTTGAAGAATACAGAAAAAAAATGAGGACATATTTAAGAAAAACTCATAAAAGTAAAAAATTTAAAATAGAAAATGGTATTTCAACAAAATTGGCATCAACTGCAGTGAAGTTTGATAATATTACTAAAGAAGGATATGACTTAAGACTAAGTTTTCCTAAAGTGCGAGAGCAAAGAGCTGTTCAAATTTTGGTGATGAGTGGAGAAAAGATAGAAAAATCATTTTTTATTATAGATGATAAGCTTTTGAGATTTAATATAAAAGATTTGGACGACAAAATACATCATTCAAATCAAAAGAGATATTACTATAATAAAGAATATCTTGAAGAATCGCAATTGGAAAGTTATTTATTAATTCTAAAAAATAAATTGAATGAGCTTAATAATAAATTGGATGCAATACGAGAAAAACAAATTCAAAATAGTATTAAATACCATATAAAAGTCCGAAAAGGGCAGAATTGATAATATATTTTCAAGTTCTTAATTTCGTTTCGTCCCTTTGCATTTCTAGTTTCCTCTTGATATAATTTTATTGTATTGGATTGAGTATGAGAGAAAGATTACTTTTATTCTTAATATTATTTGGTTTAGGGATATTTTTGTATGTATTCCAAAATTATGTTAATACGACACTCGGTTTTGTGATACTTTGTGCGTGTATGATTGTGTACGGCTTGTATTCAATTGCAGCAACAAAAATACAAGCCAGGAAACAGAAAAAAAATCCGTTGATTATAAATGAGAATTATAAACCGTTTGTATCAATTATGATTCCTGCTCACAATGAAGAAAGTGTAATAACAAACACCGTTGAAAATATTCTAGGAATTGATTATCCAAATTATGAAGTTATTGTTATAGATGACAGGAGTACGGATAATACTGCATCAGTAATATATGAATTATCACAAAAATATGAAAAAGTAATTGCTATGGTCAGGGAAAAAGATGCATTTCCGGGCAAATCAGCAGTATTGAATGATGCTCTAAAAGTCGCAAAAGGTGAAGCTATTTTGGTATTTGATGCTGACGCAACGGTTGAACCTGATTTTTTAAAAAAACTTGTTCCGCATTTAGAGCCTGCAGATGTTGGTGCGGTACAAGCAAGAAAAATTATCAGAAACAAAGATGTAAATTTTCTTACACGGTGTCAGAATAATGAATATACAATGGATACTCAGCTCCAAGTAGGACGTGATGCAATTAAAGGTGCTGTTGAACTAAGAGGAAATGGTGAGTTAATAAAACGAGAGGCGCTTGAAGATATTGGTGGTTGGAATAATTATACAATTACTGATGATTTAGATATGTCAACAAGGCTTCATATAAAAGGTTGGGATGTAAGATTTTGTGTCGATGCCTGCGTCTACGAAGAGGGAATTGTATATTTATTTCCTCTGTTCAGACAAAGAAGAAGATGGCTAGAAGGAACGATTAGGCGATATTTAGAATATTCTATACAGGCATTTATGTCAAAAAAAATGTCCTTTAGGGCAAGATTTGATATGGCAATGTATATTACCGAATTCATTATGCCGATGTGGTTTATGATGGAGGTTATATTCAGGGTTATCAAGCTCTTTGCTGATAAGGTAGATCCGTATAGTTTGCATAATGTTCTTTGGTCATCATTGATTGTATCAGCTGTTGTAGGATTAGGGTTTTTTATGACAATCAGATACAGTCTCAGAGCTTATGATAATAAGCCGAGAAAAGAGGCTTTTATTCAAGCTTTGGAAACAACTGTATATTTTTTAATAATCTGGTTTCCAATGGAAATATTTATATGCGGAAAAATTCTTTTCTGTAAAAAAGATATGAACTGGGGTAAGACTGCCCATGGTTTAGTTTTGGAAGAGAAAAAGAAAATAAAAGACAGAGTAACAAAAGAACTACAAAGGTTACAGGAAAAATTGCAAGAAGTACAGAATAAGTTACAAGAGGTAATAAAACAATGACAACGACACTATCGAATTGTGAATATGTAAGAGAACATGTTAGAATGGTTCCTGATTTTCCTAAAAAAGGAACAATGTTTTTGGATATTACAACAGCCGTTAAAGATGCTAAAGCAATGCAAATAATGACAGATTTTTTGTATGAACAGTTTAAAAACGAAAATGTTGATTATGTTGCAGGGATTGAATCCAGAGGATTTATCTTCGGTGCTGCTTTAGCTTATAAATTAGGGTGCGGCTTTATAACCGTTAGAAAACCTAATAAACTTCCGGCTAAAACAATCAGCGAAAGTTATACTCTTGAATATGGAACGAATACAATAGAGATTCATGAAGATGCTTTAACAAAAGGAGATAGGGTTGTTGTAATTGACGATTTGCTTGCAACTGGCGGAACTGCAATAGCGGCTTGTAATCTTATTAAACGAGTCGGAGCAGAAGTTTTGGCATCAGCATTTATCATAGAATTAAATCCGCTAAAAGGCAGAGAAAATATAGAAAAAATCGGTGTAAAAGTTATTTCTATGCTTGATTATGATTTGGATTAACAGGTCATTGTGTGCGAATAATAGGTTAAAATTTTAGCGAGATTCTTTGCTTACGCTCAGAAAGACTAGCATTAAAGCAATGCATACACATAATCCTTAATCAATTATTTATTTAAGGACAAAGAATCCTTTTTTTAGTGAACATAGACTTTTTACTAACAAATTGTAAATATTTTTAACAAATGTATATACTGCCTATTGTCTGAAAGCATATAAATAAGTATAATAGTGTACAGATTACACTAAGTTGGAATGTAGGGATTAAGGCTTGAAAATCGAAGCAATCAACGGCAGCAATGTACAAAAAAAAGGCTTTAACAGTAAAAATACTGCATTTAAGTCTTCTTTGGGCATGAATTTATTGAGTGCCTCTGGAGCTTTAATGCAAGGAATTGAAAGCAAAGGTTATGCAGTTTCTTTCCTTATTCAAGACGGTTTGGGAATGACTCTTCCAAGAACACTAACAGGTTTTAATCGTGATAAAGAAGTTACCGGAGAATGGAATTTTAAAGAAGGTTTAGAGGTATTAGGGCGTGAAGGCTTAACCGGACCCTTCATGATGAGCGTTGCTCCCATAATGCTATGGCTCACCGGAAAATATTGTAAATCTGCAGGTACTAATACAAGATTAATAAAAATTGTAGGCGATAACCTTAAATCAATGATAGAAAATCCCGGTTTTAAAGATTCAATAAAAAATGATAAGGCAGCATTTAAAAAAGAATTTATAAAATATAACGTAGAAAAATTCTATAAAGATTCTATTCCTAACGATAAAAATTCTGAAGAAACAATAAACTTTATTGTAAAAGAATGGGAAAAACTTGATTCTAAAGATAAAAAAATCAGGGAAGAAGGGCTGAATAATATTAATGCGAAACTTAATGACAAAATGGTTTCGGAGTCTGCTGATTTAAAAAATATCTGCAAGCTGACCATGGATATTAACGGCAAAAAACATACATATTCTACAGATGACTTCATTAAAGCTATCGACAGATATGCAAAAGATGCCATAGAAAACAACCCCAACTACAAAAACATCGGATTAAAAGAAGCTGAAAATATCAAAAATAACTTTGCAGCAAAACGTTTAGGATTTAATATTTTGACTGCAGGTTCGATGCTTACAGGGTTATCATACTTACCAAAACTTTATGCTTATAATAGCGTTGCACCTGGGGCTCAACACCTTGTTAAAAATAGCGAAGAAGAAAATAAAAATGATAATAAAGAAAATTTAACATTCAAAGGTAAAGGTATAAATTCAGAAGGAATTGTATCAAAAATAGGTAATTTCTTAACTAAAAAAGTTCCGGCATGGATACAAAGAGAATTTGAATACAACGGATATAATTTTACTGCAAGCTTAATGGCAGGTTTATCTTTATTCGGACTGCTTGCTCCGAGATGCAAACGAGCTTATGACAGAGCATTAGTTGATGAAAACGGCAACAAAGATATGACCGAAATTCATGAAATTTTGTTAAGAGATACAATTTCATCACTCGGTGTTGTTTATACTGTTCCTATATTACAAAAAGGAATCGTAAGTTCTTATGAAAATAAAAAAGGTTTCATCTTAACCAATCGTGCATCTATGGGGAAATCAGGATTCAAGAAATTCATAGATGCTATTAATCCTTACAGTGATTTGACTCTATTCTCAAATAAAGAACTGCAAGCTTTGTACGGAAACATTGATTCTAAAGCTAAAATTGTTAATTTTGCCAAATTCATAGAAAAAAATAAAGGTGATTTAGCAAATATATTGTCATATTCGGAAAATGTAAAAGAAGTATTCAATGAAAAAACGTTCACATTGGAATCACTAAAAGGTAAATCATTAAAAGATAAAAATAGACAGATTGTTGATTTCTTTGAAAAAATGGAAGACAATAAATCAACAAAAGATTTAATAGTAAAATTAATGAATGATAAAGGAATAGGAAAGAAGAGTTCAATATCTAAAATGGCAAGAGGATTAAATTCTGTTCCGGGATTTATTTCAACAGTTCTAATCTCTCCGATACTTTTAGGCTGGATTATACCAAAATTAACATACAGTAATACACGCAAAAAACATGCTAAAATGAATTTTAATCAAAATCAAAACCAGACTAATGCAGTAGCCTAATTATTGTTTGTTTTTTTTGTTTTTTGCTTACTGTTCTTTTTTGTAAATTGCTGCGGAGCTTGATTAAACGAAGTTTGAATTCTCTTAACGCTTAAAACGTCGGGCATCGCTTGCAAAGCTGTCATTACTCGTCTTAGCGTATCAATATTATCAAGTTCTATTCCGAGTTCTATAATACCGACTTTGCCTTTTGATTTAACATTTGCAGAATTTATGTTAGTGTTGTTATCAGATACAACGCTTATAACATCTTTTAACATTCCTAAGCGTTCACCTGTTTCAATACGAATAGTTGTGCTGTATGTTTTATTAATGTTATTCCCTGACCAATGAATATCCATTAATCTTTCAACAGGAATATTCTCTAAAGTTTTACAATCAAGCCTGTGAACAGTAACCCCCTTAGAGCGAGTTACAACTCCGACAATAGGTTCTCCGGGGATTGGAGAACAGCATCTTGCAAATGAATATAAAAGACCTTCTAATCCTACTATATCTTTTTCTGAAGCTTTGCGAGGCTTATGCTGATGAACATTTTCACCTTCTTGTTTTACTGCAGGCTTTTTGAGCCTGTTAATAATTTTGTTTAAAGTAGTTTCTCCATACCCCAAAGCCGCAAACAAATCATCAGCACTTACATAATTCATTTGTTTTGCAACTTTTTCAAACTCACCTTCTTTTACATACTCGTCGAATATAGATTTTGTAAGTTCGTGTTCAAGGTTGGCTTTCCCAATATTAATATGGTCTTCACGTTTATTCTTTTTGTACCAAATTCGGATTCTTGATGCAGCCTGCTTTGTAACAACGAAGTGTAACCAATCTAATCTCGGGGCAGCAACTTTTGATGTCATAATCTCAACAATATCGCCGTTTTTAAGTTTAGTATCAAGTTGTGCAATACGTCCGTTAATCAGCGCGCCTACTGTCTTATGTCCGACATCTGAGTGAATACGATACGCAAAATCTACAGGAGTTGCACCTTGCGGTAAATCGATTACATCTCCTCCGGGGGTAAAAGCAAAAACCTGATCTGAAAATAAATCTAACTTTACTGAATCAACATAATCGGCCGCATCTTTTGTATCTTTATTGTATTCAACTAGTTTTCTCATCCAAGAGAATTTTACATCGTTAGCTGAATCAGCTTTTTGAGAGCCTTTTTCTTTGTATCTCCAATGTGCCGCAACACCATATTCTGCTATCTCGTGCATTTCCCAAGTTCTTATCTGAACTTCTAGCGGTTTTTGTCGAGGCCCTATAACCGATGTGTGCAAAGACTGATACATGTTACCTTTTGGCATTGCTATATAATCTTTAAATCTTCCGGGGATTGGTTTAAATCTTGAGTGAATTAATCCTAAAACTTCATAGCATTCTTTTTCCGTGTCTACAATGACACGAACTGCCGTAATATCATACAAATCGTGAAATGCCACATTAAGACGATTCATTTTCTTATAAATACTATAATAGTGTTTTGCTCTACCGGTAATTGTCGCATTAATTCCGCTTGCTTTAACATCCTTTGAGATACTGTCAATTAGATGTTTTACGGTAACTTCACGTTCAGCTTTCTTTTGAGAAACAAGCTGAGCAATCTCGTAATATTTATCAGGATGAAGATATTTAAGAGATAAATCTTCAAGTTCTGCTTTAATTTTACCGACACCTAAACGGTTAGCAAGAGGTGCAAAAATATCCAACGTTTCCTGTGCAATTCTCTGTTGTTTTGCAGGTGCCATATAGTTTAAAGTACGCATGTTATGAAGTCTGTCAGCAAGTTTTAGAAAAATTATTCTTACATCAGATGCCATAGCTATAAACATTCTTCTGAAGTTTTCCGCCTGACGTTCTTCTGTAGATTTGAATTGCAGCTTGCCGAGTTTTGTAACCCCTTGTACAAGATTTAAAACATCATCACCAAAAAGTTCTTGAAGTTCTTCCGGTTTGGTATCGGTATCTTCCAGAATATCGTGCAAAAAACCTGCCATAAGGGTGTGTTTGTCAGCCCTTAATCCTATAAGAATTTTTACTACTTCCATAGGGTGGATTATATATGGTTCTTCCGAAACCCTATATTGTCCCGAATGGAGTTTTTTAGCAAACTCAAAAGCTTTTTCAAGCTCTTCTATATCTTCCTCGTGATACTTTTGTTCAATCAAAAGCTTTTTTATTTCATCAAAAGAGATTACAAACTGTTCCATAATAAAGTTATTCTAGTGTTTTTTTTATAAAAAATCAAGATTTTTTGTTATAAATACACTATTTAAGGGGGATTTGTATAAATATTTCATGTAACATTTTGTAAAAGATTTTTGTATATATAGCAAAATATTTTTTTTCAATTTTTAAGTCTATATAAAGGAGTTATCATGAAAATAATATCAATCCAACCAAAAATTCAAATGAATTCTTTTAAAGGTAGAGCTCCATATACATATATTACCAAAGAAGAGGCATTAAAGAATATTGAAAACTATGTAACAAAAGGTATGCTGGAAAACAGACCGCTTAAAGATAAAACTCTTCATAGTGTAAATGTAGAAAAAGAAAGAGCTATAGTTAACGGCAGCCAAAAAATAAGTGATTTAGATGCATTTTTGAAGGAAAAAGGGGTTACATACTGCCAAGCTGTTAACAATGTTATAAATCTTGCTTTTGGAAAAGATAACGGTTTTTATAGAGTAGCTACAGTTCTGCAGCTAAATGACAATCAAGCAAAAGAGTATGTATTAAGAAGTCTGCTGAATGAGCAAGCATCTGCTTTCGGCGGCTTAAATAATTATAAAAATTTAGTATCTTGCTTAAAAAGACAAGATATTATTCAAAAAGGAATTAAAGTACATACTTATGAATTAAACAACAATTTATCTCTTGATGTAAGAAAATTTGCAGCCAAAAATCTTGCAATAGCTACAAAACAAAAATTAGGTGTAGATGATGTTTTCTTTATTAATTCAGATGTTTTTTATTATGATAAATTAGATAAAACGGTTTACAGTATAAATGTTGAACTTCCGTCTGAGTATGCAAAACCAAAGCTAAGAACCTGTACTTTTCAAACAAATGCGGATGGTCAGGTCGTCGGATACAAAACAAAAGAGTGGGATATATATGCGCAAAACTATGTTGAAAAACAATACTTGGAACAACAAGAACCAAGTGCTAAATTGCCATCTGTTGTAAATACTGAAAATAATAAAGAATTAGCAGAAGCATTCAGATTTGGTAATGCTAACAAAGATACAAGGTTATCAAGAGCTATACCAACTGTACTTAAACATTTATCAGAAAAAGCAAAAATTGATACAATAGAATCCAAGTTGCAGCTAATTAAATTTTTAAATAAAGATGACAGAATTATTCGCAGAATAGGATATTATAATCCAAAAACAGGTAATTCTTTAGTTTATAATGATGAAGGCAAATATATGTATCAACTTGAATATAATAAAGATTCATTCGGAAATATTACATCAAGTACAAAACTATAAATATTTATTTTTGCACTTTACCCCTCAGCTGCCCGCACGCAGCATCTATATCAGCACCTCTTTCAAGACGTACTGTAACCTTCTTGCCTGAGTGTTCAAGAAGGTATTTAAACTTCATAATATCATTACCGGATGGCTTTTTGTAATCATTTTCTATGACAGAATTATATGGAATAAGATTTATGTTACATTTTAAATCCTTGAGCAAATATGCCAATTCTTTTGCGACAGGCGGAGTATCATTAAAACCGTGAATTAAAATATATTCAACAGTAATTCTTCTTCCTGTTTTTTCTACATAATTTAGTAGTGCCGTTTTAACTTTGTCAATAGGATATTTTTCTTCTATAGGCATAAGCTGTTTTCTGAGCTCATGGTTAGGAGCGTGTAGTGATATTGCAAGAGTAGATTGCAAATCTATATCTGCAAGCCTATTTATTCCGGGAATTATACCGCTCGTTGATATTGTAATTCTTCTCTGTCCTATTTGAAAATCATTATTGAAAATATCTAATGCCTTAAGAACGTTATCAAGGTTCAATAAGGGTTCACCCTGTCCCATAAATACTATATTTGTAACCTTTAATCCCGTATCCCGTTGAATTGTTAATACCTGTTCTATAATCTCTTTATAAGTTAGATTTCGCTTAAATCCGCCTTTTCCTGTAGCGCAGAATGAACAGTTGACTGCACAGCCGACTTGAGAACTTACACACGCTGTTAAATTTGCCCTGTTATCGAAACGCATAAGAACCGTTTCTACACATTCTCCGTCAGGGTATTCAACAAGATATTTAATAGTCCCGTCTTTGCTGGTTTGCTTTACTTTAATTTTAGTATTTGTTACTTGTGCAATTGATTTAAGTTGTTCTCTAAAATCCTTAGAGATATTTGTCATCTCATCTATTGTTGTAACTGATTTCGTATATATCCAATTGTGAATTTGTTTTGCACGGAATTTAGAAGCTTTAAGCTTATCCATTAAATCTTCAAGTTCTTCTAATGTCATTCCTGCAAGTATCATAATTTCAATCCTATTAATATTGTTATCCAAGCTTATCATTATAATAATTTACTATATCAGTCTTTGCTTTAAGAAGCATTGCCTGATGTGCAACTGTATTTTTCCATTCGTTAAAAGAACATTTTGACGGCAAAAGTTTAAGCGGATTATATGGAAAATCCTTGCATATATAAGGCCTGTTTTCATAAATAGTGCATAAATTGTCTTTGCTAAGTTTTGGACAATAATAATAATATATTTTATCATCTTGTACAAGTGTGTTTAAAAGTTCAAAATACTCAGGATTTACAGCCATAGCTTTTTCTTCTGATTCATAAGGTACAAATACGGAAACAAAAGCTTCAGAGTATTTATCCCCCCTTAAGGCTTTTTGCTTTAATTGATCATACGAATAAGGACTTACTGCAAGCCTGCAGCATTCACCGCATTTATTACATTCACATTCATTTTTTTTATTCATAATATTCTTATATGCGGTTTTGAGTTTTAATTGATAATCTCCGGCTAAGTATGTAATAGCTTGCATTTGCCATTCTCTGTATTTGCAGCCTGAGGGTGGGTAAGGAGCAAATACATCCTTATTTTCTATATTGCAATTTTTTATACTACAGCCAATGCAGCCATTTTCAGGTTTAAAAGTATCTAAGTCTTTTCTTATGCTTTCTGCTGCTTCTATAAATATTTCTTTATAATTTAGCTTAAGCTCATTATATTGTCCGTTCAAAGAATTGTCTTTCGGCTTTTCTGCTTCTTTTTCGGGAGTATCAAATATATTTTCATCGTTTGTTGAATTAGTGTCAGACGAAAACATGTTATTGGTTTTATCATTATTAGAAAAGAAATTACTCATACTTAGGATAATATCATAGATTACCTTCTACGGCAATTAAAAATCAATAAAAAGAAGTCAAAATTGTATGGGAGGTAAAAATGACGATAAAATTACAAATTTATAAATGCAATATTTGCGGCAATTTGATACAAGTATTGCAGGAAGGAGATGGTAATCTCGTTTGTTGCGGAGAAGAAATGAAGCTTATGGGAATACAATATGACACAAGCGAACTTGGAGAAAAACATACCCCAAAAGTTGAATTAAAAGACGGGAAAAAATTTGTTAACGTAATCGGACATCCTATGACAGATGAGCATCATATTCAATTTATAGAAACATACACTAAGGATAAGAAAGAATTATATTTAAAATTCTTTAGTTCCGGTGATGTGCCGGAGATGGAAAGTAAATTGGAGGGGGATTTTAATTCAATAGAATACTGTAATATACATGGTCTTTGGGGAGATAACAGAATGTTAGACAACGAAAATGGTAATTATTCTATATAAATCAGGACGGATTTATTAACCCAAAAATAAAAAAGGAGGAAATAATGGTCAGTGAAAAAATTAATGAAATCATAAACGAGCAAATTAATAAAGAATTTTATTCCGGATATTTATATTTATCAATGTCTTCACATCTTCATGAACTCGGACT
>CACYKP010000043.1 GCA_902775025.1 uncultured bacterium
TGCCGACAAATTTTAGGAAATATTTTATACAAAGATATCCTACTATTCCTGAAACTATAGTTCCGACAATTATTGCAGTCCAGTTATAAGTAACAACTTCAGTAAAATCAAGTTTTATAAGCGGATAAACCATCGAGGCTCCTAAGATAATAGGAATGCTTAAAAGAAATGAATACCTTGCGGCAATGGTTCTGTCATGTCCGCTTAATAACCCTGTTGCAATCGTTAACCCCGAACGAGAAAACCCAGGAAGTGCAGCAAGGCCTTGCGCTATAGCTATTAAAACAGAGCTTTTTAAATTTATATCTTTTTTATCATTTATTCTCTTACCCCACCATTCGGAAAACAAAAGCAAGCAACCTGTAAAAACAAGAAGTCCGCCGACTATTGCAGGTTTGAATACCAAAAATTCCGCAATCTCATTTAAAGGAAATGCTATCAAAACCGTTATAAATGTACCCAAAATAATGTACATACCTGTCTTAAAATTCTTTGAGGAATAATCCTTATTTTTTAGTCCAAAATAAAGAGCTTTGCAAATTTCCATAATATCTTTTCTAAAGAAAATCAAAACCGCAATTAAAGTTCCCAAATGCAACATTATATCAAGAAAGACTTCTTGATTTGATTCTTGAACAATCTCAATTCCTTTGAAAACTTTATAAAAATTAGATGTAAACACAAGGTGAGCCGAACTTGATATCGGTAGAAATTCGCTCAAACCTTGTACTATTCCCATTAATATTGACTGTATTAAATCCATTTTTTTGTTTACCCCTCAAAGTACGAAGCACAAGATGTAGCAGTTTCCCATACAGAAATTTTATTTGTGAGTGGTATTCTTTCTTTCATCTTTTCATAAATAAACTTTGCTAAAACTTCGCTGCTCGGACTTATTCCTTTGAATTCCTCAAGTTCGTTAACATCTTTATGATCGAGATAGTCTAAAACCTCTTTTAAATTTGATTTTATAACCTTATAATCAACAAGAATATTACTCTTATCTAACTCTGTTCCGCTAACAAATGCTTCAACAAGCCAGTTGTGTCCATGCATGTTTTCACACTTACCGTTATAATTAAGCAAATGATGTGCTGCAGAAAAATACATCTGTGCTTTTAGTTCAAACATAAAACCCTCCCAAACAAATAGTACCAAAAATAAAAACAATAATCTATAATTAAATCTTGTGGTTTGTTATTGTACATTTTCAGTTTGAACCTCTGTTTGTACAGTTTGATTTGTTTGAGTTTGAGCAGAGGTTACCGCTGCAGGCTTAGTTTCTGTTACAGGAGCGGTTTCCTGAACAGCATTTCTTGTTTCTGCACCAGCAGGTTTAGAAGTTTCTGTCTTTACGGTTTCTGCAGGCTTCGTTTCAGGAGTTTTAGTTTCAACAGATTTTGTTTCTGTAGGTTTTGTTGTTTCCTTGATGCTTTTCCACAGGTTTTTAAAATCTTCTTTTGTTGTATTTATTTGATTTTTAGCATCCTGTATTTCTTTTTTCTTCTGCTCTATCGCATTATTAATCTCTTCTTTCGTATTGTTAATATCATTCTTATACGCATCTTTTACGGTATCAACTATATCTTTTGCCGTTTGAGGTTTTAAATCGGTCATATCAGCATTTTTAAGCCATTTAAAAGATTTAATGGAGCTTTTTGAATCAACTCCTCCGTTGAATGAAACCTTAAATTCCTGATAATTTGTGCTTCCGTTTGTTAGAGCAGGAATTTCATTTGTTTTTTCGCCTTGCGGATTAGAAGTCAATATCTTTAAAATAGCCGCAGCTTTATCACCTATAATACTGCTCATATTTAAAGTTCCTAGTGCGCCTAATTTAGCAACCATAGGTGCATCTAACCGTCCTAAAATAGCGACGTTTGTTGTACCGTTAACCAAATTATATTTACCTGTTATGTAATATGACAGGCTTGGACCTGCACTTTTAACGGGAGTTAAGTTTGCCCAGCCGTCAGAAAAAGTTAATTTCCCTTCCATCTTGTCAAATTGAGCCGTTGTTGCAAGTCCTGCCGCATTTGATAGAGCTGTAACTGTATTTTTTAAGAAATAATTTTGGGTAATATTTCCTGCACCTAAAAATCCTTCAAAGCGCCCTATTGTACCAAAAGCACCCTTTTGGATATCAAAATTCAAATCACCCTTCATAGACTGCATCATTTTTGAGTATTCAAGAACTGTAAGAGTTAAATTTGTATTAAAACCTAATGTTCCGGTTAGCGCATTTTTTATCCCAGAACCGCCTTCTATAGCCTGTTCTGCGTCCATGCCGGAACCCTTGAAGCTAATTTTAGTTTTTGCATTCGATAAATTATAGACAATATTACCGCTAACTTTTCCTTTGAATGCCTCGCCTTTTAGATTTCTTAAATAAAAATCCATACCTTTAAGTTCAAAATCACTTGTTAGGTTTTGAGCCTTTATTCCTCCGGAGGCAAAATCTTTAACCGTACCTGAGCCGTGGAGAATTGTTCCGTGGAGTTTTAAATCCATATCGGACATTTTTACGGGAATTTCAGGAATTGAGATTGAAGGAACTGTCGCAGAACCGCTGATGATAGGATTCATCATATTTCCTGTTATATTAATTTTTCCTTTAAATGACATTTTTGATCTGTCAAACATAGGAATAATAATTTCCGACAAATCAGTTGTCTGATAAACAAAGTTAAGGGTTTGCTTAGCGATATTCATATCACCGTTAAGCGTTGATTTGATATCGCCTGATGAAACAAAATCCAAACCTATTTTTTCTGTTAGATAATTTGTAATTTTGCCTGATATATTTGTTTTAATCTTTTCTATCGTTACAGGAGTTGGGGTAATTTCTATAACATCAGGCGAAATATTTGCCTTAATCAAAGCTCCTTTTACTTTTAATGCAGGGTTAATGAGCTGAACATTTGTACTGTTTGCACTCCCGCCAAAAGTTTTGCCGTCAGAAGTTATATCGACTTTTGTACTCGGCGCTTTCAGTCTTAAATCAGCAGGTATATTTTTTAAATCAAGATTATCTATACTAAGTTTTATAATAGGATTAATCTTATCTAAGCTTCCTTTTATTATTGCATCCATAGACAGAGTTCCTGAATAAATCGGATTATCTTTCATCAAAGATGCCTGACCTGTTGCAACAAGCAAACCTTTAACACTCAATTTATCGGCTATTGCATGGATATCCGCAACCGCATCAGAGGATAGAGTACCAAAAATCCTCAACGGTTGTCCTAAAATTGAAAAGCTTAAATTTTTGATATTTATGTTATTGTCGGCTAAGGAAACATCAGCATTAATATTATCAACTCCGATATTGTACGCACCGTAATACACTCTTGAATTTGGAACTTTCAAAAATCCGCTTGATTTAACGGTTTTTAAATCTGATTTTATGTTAAAATCGGCCTTTAACCCTCCGTTTGCAGTCAATGTTTGAAGGTCTTTTATATTAAATATCAAGGCAAATTTCTTGACTATATTTAAAACATTACCAAGTTCAACATCGGATTTTACATTCAAATCCGCATAAGGTTTTTTACCCGTTGTAACCTTGCCCTTAATAGTTGAAACTTCATTTTTTGCTGTATAAATATCAGAATCAATATTTATTGTATTACCTTTAAAAGTTAAATCGGCATTAGATGGGGGTAAATCAATTATCGAAACACTTGATAGACTTACCCCTCCGTCTATTGACTCTTTTGAAGTTTTTAAATCTACATCAGCATTCGCTGTAACCTTATAATCATATAGACCTTTAAAAATTTTTATCACATCAACTTTTTGTGTTTCGGCTTTATTTTCTTCTTCCTGAGAATTAAACACAAGTTCGTTTAAATCAGCTTCAGGCATTATTTTATTAAAAAGATTTATAGTATATTTGAACTGCTCTCGGTCTTTGAGTGTAACATTACCTGAACCCTTGATTTTAATACTTTTATTAATAATAAAATCAGTAACATCTGTTTTACTGCCTTTAACTATGTAATTATCTTTGCCGTCGGTAATTGTAATCTTGTATCCGCCAACATGAATATCAGGAAGATGGTTAGAAAGTTTTAGCCCAAAGGGTAATTGATTGTTGCCCTCATCCTGTATTGAAGGGTTAGGGGTTAGGGGTTCTTTTTCTTTTTGGGGCAAATACTGCATTAAATCTAAATCACCGTCTTTATTAAACTTTAGAGTTACATCAGCGTTATCGAGTTTTATAACATCTATCCTGATATTTTTAGCTAAAATAGGAAGAATTGACATTTTGACTTCAAAATTATCAGCTATAAAAACAGGCTCTTTATCTGGAGTGTATAATTCAAACTTTTTAACCTTTAACCCTGCAGTAAGCTTTGGAGTAGTAACAACTCTAACGTCTTCAAGTCCTGCACTGAGTCCTGTCGCTTTATTAATCTCACCAACTATTTGAGGAGTATATTTATCAATAAAAAAGTTTAAACAAAACGGAAGCAATAAAAACAAAAGAAATAAACCGACAAGAATACTTCCTGATATAACACCTATTCTGGCTAAAAGTTTAATATTCATAAAACCCTCCTCAACGACCTAATTTTAGCACAAATGGCAAGATTTTTATATAAGAAACGTGTACTATTTGATTATTGCATTAGCTGCGACAAAAGCTGTTGACCACGCATTTTGAAGATTAAATCCACCGCAAAATCCGTCTATATCAAGCGCTTCACCTATAATATACAAATTAGGATATAGTTTTGATTCCATCGTCTTTGGATTAACTTCATTCAAATCATATCCGCCTGCGGTTACTGTTTCTTCACCTTTATCAGTACCTAAAATATTAAGCTCAAAATTATGAATTTTTTCTAAAATCAAATCTCTTATTTTTCCGTCTATTTTGTGTCCCTTAATTTCTGAAAAATTTCCTGAAATGTATTCTGCAAACCTATGAGGAAAAAATTTAGCTAGAATATTTTTTAAATCCTTATGAGGATTATCGTTTAATTCTTTTTGCAAATCCAAATCTTTTCTGTATAAATCAAAACTTAACATATAGGGAAAACTATCCTTTGTTTTTATAGAAGATATTTTATAAACAAGAGGCCCTGAAATTCCAAAATGAGTGAACAAAATATCATCACTAATTTTGCAGTCATGAGAATAAACATCTTTTAAAACTACTCCGCTTAAATTTGTTAAATCAGATTTCAACCCGACAAGAGCAGGGGCAAATTCAATAATATTGTGCGATAATCCACTTATCGGTTTGTTTTTTAATCCGCCACCGGTTGCAATTACCACATCAGAGAAAAAGTATTCGGCTTTGTTTGTCTTTACTTTATATCCTTCGTTTTGAGGTTTTATAGTCTCAACTTTTTCATTAACTATATTTACACTGTTTATTGCTCTTAATATTGCAGAACGAACATCATTGGAATTATTAGAAACAGGAAAAATTCTTCCGTTTTCTTGTGTATAGGTTTTTATCCCTAAATCTTCAAACAGGCTTAAGGTATCATAAGTCGAGAACTTTGAAAAAACAGAATAGAGAAATTTTTCACCTCTCGGATAGTTTTTGGCAAGCTCTTTAAAATCGTATTCACCATGGGCAAGATTGCATCTTCCGCCGCCTGTCGGAAGAATTGTCCTTAGAGGTTTTCCCCAATCAAAAAGAATAACCTCAAATCCCGCTTTCTTTAAAAAGTATGCACAAACACACCCTGAAGCACCTGCACCAACTATACAAATCTGTTTCATTTTATACTCTCGTTCCGTATAAAAATACTTGTTCAGGATTTTCTAATTCATCATACAATTCGGAAACTGTTTTCTTAAATAGAGGATGAACAAAATCCTGAGCGATTTCAAGCATAGGAACTAACATACACGCTCTTTTATGGAAAAATCTATGCGGAATAACAAGCTTGTCTGTATTTATTATCTTGTCATCGTAAAATAGAATATCTATATCAATAGTTCTGTCTGTATATTCTCTTTTTCCGCTTCTTTCTCTGCCAAGCTGTGATTCAATTCTGTTTATTACAATCAAAAGCTCCTCCGGCGATAGTGAGGTTGATATCTGAACAATAGCATTAATAAACCAATTAGGACTATCCATCTGCCATGGTTCTGTTTCATAAAAAGATGACGAAGAAACAATTTGAATATTATTCGTCGTACCTAAAATACTCGCTGCCTGTTGTACATAGCCGAGCCTATCTCCAAGATTTGAACCTAATGATAAATACACTATTGCCATAAGTTAATTTTACATTTTTTTGACAATTTTTGTCAATATTTGGATGTAATAAATTTCCCTTCATTACTATAATTAAGCTATAATATAACTATGGAAAATTTAGAGCAGATAAAAAAAGCTATTGAGGTAGAGGTTAAATATCAGTATATAAACATAAACGGAAAAACGAAAAGTTTTTCTGCATTCATTTGCTCTGAATTAAAAAAAGAGTTAAAAATTTCTAAAAATCCAAAATGGCAAATCCTTTTAGAACACTTCAGAAGATATCCTACGGATGCACTTGCTCAAAGAAAGAAATCTTTATCAAGACTTGTTTCAGTCATAAAATCTGACACAGCTCAAAAGGAAGAAGTCAAAAATAAGGATAAAAAGCTTACACTCAATTCTGATGTAATGTATCTTAAAGGTGTCGGTCCAAAGCTCGGATATATATTAAATAAGCTTGGAATTTATACCGTATCTGACCTTCTCTATTATTTTCCCAGAAAGCACGTTGATTATTCATCAAGAACAAGGATAAGAGATTTAGAAGTCGGTGAAACAACAACCGTTTTTGGTGTAATAAAAAGTGTTGAGGCTTTTAATACTAAAAAAGATTTAGGTGTATTAAAAGTAAAAATTGCAGACGGTTCAGGAAGTATTAATCTCAACTTTTTTGTATCAAAAGCTAACAAGTTTGCATTAGAGAGGATGAAAATCCAATTCCCAAAAGATTCAGGAATAATGGTTTCAGGGTTAGTTAAGATAAATTCTTATGATGGGCAGCTTACGCTTGATAAACCTACTTATTCAATTCTGGAAAGCTTTGAAGATAGCGAAAACAAAAACCTTAATCTGGCAAGAATAGTTCCGATTTATCCCTTGAGCGAAAACTTAAATATAAAAACACTCAGAAAGATTATATATAACGCTATTCAACTTTTCAAAGGTGATATTCCAACTGTTTTACCGGAGCATATTATCAAAAAATACCATCTTTTAGAAAAAAGTGATGCAATTGAACAAATTCATTTTCCTTCAGATAATGACAAACTCCAACAGGCAAGATATACTTTGGTATTTGAAGAATTGTTTTTAATCCAATTGCGACTAGCTATTTTAAGAGCAGAAAATAACAAACACATATCTTCAATCCCGCTTGAAATCAAAAAAGACGGACTTGTTATGAAGTTTATAGAAAGCTTACCGTTTAAACTTACTGAGGCTCAACAACGAGCAGTTAATGAGATTTTGAACGACTTACATTCATCAAAACCGATGCAAAGACTTCTCCAAGGTGATGTAGGAAGCGGAAAAACAGTTGTCGCAACAATTATGTTACTTGCTGCAATTGAAAACGGTTATCAAGCGGCAATTATGGCTCCGACTGAAATATTAGCACAACAGCACTACAATAATATGATTAATTGGTTAACACCGTTAGGAATAAAAGTTGAACTGTTTTTGGGAAGTATTGGTAAAAAACAAAGAACAATATCTGAAACAAACCTTAGAAACGGACAGGCGGATATTGCAGTAGGAACGCACGCGCTTATTCAAGACGGTGTTGATTTTGCAAACTTGGGTGCGGTTGTAATTGATGAACAGCATAGGTTTGGAGTAAAACAAAGACTTGCACTCAGAAAAAAATCACAAAATCCGCAAATTTTAACAATGACAGCTACTCCAATCCCAAGAACGCTTGCCATCACAATGAACGGTGATTTGGATTTAACTATAATCGATGAACTTCCAAAGGGGAGAAAGCCGATTATTACAACTATGACAAATTCAAGAAGGCAAATTGCTGACTTAATCAGGCGGGAAGTTGATGCAGGACGTCAAGCATATATTGTTTATCCGCTTATTGAAGAAAGCGAAACTCTTTCCGCTAAAGCAGCAACCATAGAAAAAGAAAAATGGCAGAATGAGATTTTCCCAAATTATAAAATCGGACTTCTTCACGGTAAACTCAAAAACGATGAAAAAGATGATGTAATGAACAAGTTTAAAAACAAAGAATACGACATTCTTGTATCAACAACTGTTGTAGAAGTAGGAGTTGATGTTCCAAATGCTACAGTTATTGTAATTGAAAATGCTGAAAGATTTGGTCTTTCGCAACTTCATCAGCTTAGAGGCCGTGTCGGAAGAAGCGATTTGCAGTCTTATTGTATTTTATCCTCTTCTACTCGCTCGCAAGAAACTAAAGCCAGATTGAATATTATGACACAAACAAATGACGGATTTGTTATCGCAGAAAAAGACCTTCAACTGAGAGGCCCCGGAGAATTTTTAGGAACACGACAAAGCGGACTTCCTGATATGATTATTGCAGATATTGTTAATGATGCGAAGATTTTAGAGCTTGCTAGAGCAGAGGCTATTGACTTTGTAAAAAAATATGACATAGACAATTATCCTCTGTTAAAAGAGGCAAAGGGTTTAAACTATGATGGCGACCTGTTTGGCGCAGGTTAATAATATTTATTATTTATTAGACAAATATCTGTTTATAAATTCTGTAACAGTATTTCTCATACCTGTTGATGGAAAGTATTGTCTAATTATATCTCCGACAATACCTGCCGGACGATATGCATTTTCTTTTGCAAAAGCATCAACAGATGCATTAATAGCCTCATTATACCTTGCATTGTTTCCGTTTTGTCTTATTTTTTCAAGCTCGCCATAATCAAGAAAAACAGCACCGCAGACGTTACAAACATCTATTTCAACACCGTCAGTCCCTGAACCTTGCTTAACCATTGGTGTACCACATACTGAACAAATTCTTACTTCCTGTTCATTCACATGCTTAAAATATCTGTCTTTTAATGCTTCAAAAATCTCATCAGCATTTTCATGTTCTTCGTCAACTTTTTGAAGTTCTCTGTTATCAAACAAAACTCCACCACAGCCGTCCAAACAAATATCGACATTACAGCCTGCATCTTTAAGGTAAACTTTTGTCATTTCCTTATCACAAGCAGGACAAGTTATTGTACGTTTTGTATCACCCATTTATTAATTCCCCCAAATTTTAACCTAACACTAAATCGCCATTCTTCTTAATATGTTCAATAAGTCCGCCGTCGTTAAGCAAACGAATCATAACATCCGGCAAAGGTTCTATTGCGGTAATTGTACCCTTTGTAATATTCTTTAAGACGCCCGCTTTAATATCTAAATCAAGTTCATCACCCGCATCAATTCCGTCTGTATCGCATTCTATTGCTAAAAGACCTATATTAATCGCATTACGATAAAAAATTCTTGCAAAAGATTTTGCGATAACTGCTCCGACTCCTGCAATTTTAATTATTTGAGGAGCATGTTCACGAGAAGAACCTAAACCAAAGTTATTACCGGCAACAACAAAATCACCTTTTGACATATTTTTTGCAAAATTTTCGTCAGCGTCTTCCAAAACGTGTTTTGCAAACTCTTGTAAATCAGACCTCAAGTGAAACAATCTCCCCGGTGCTATGTGGTCTGTTGATATATTATCTCCGAATTTAAACGCTTTTCCTCTCATGATAAATCCTTTGTATCTGTTTTATTTTTTGAGTTTCACTCAACCTACACTTCTATATTGTTAGACTAAAGTCTACCCTGCGACTACTTCCTACCCCCTTAGCTGTACAGGCATTACAAGATAAATATAATCTTCATCGGAACAAGGCGCAAATACTGTTGCAGAAAGCGAAGAATTAAGTTGAATTTTTATCTCATTTGCTTCAACAATTTTTAAGAATTCAAGAATAAATTTGTAATTGAACGCAATCGCAAGCGGTTCTGCCATATATTTTGCATCAACTTCATCCTCTGAATTACCTGCATCAGGCGAATCCCCCGAAAGCTTAAGTGTATTATCCGCAAACTCAAATTTAATAATACTATTCTTTTCATTAACCATAACCGCAACTCTTTCAAGAGCAGAGATTAAATCTGATTTATTCAAAATTGCTTCTTTAGGGAAAGTTTGCGGAATAAGCTGATTGTATTTTGGGAACTGACCTTGCATAAGACGAGTTATAATTCTTGTTTTATCAATTGTAATAACAATTTTTTTCTGTTCTTTACAGATTCGAATATTATCAGATTCAACAAGGGCGGCAATCTTTGAAAGTTCAGCTAAAATTCTTGACGATATTAGCATTTCAAACGGATTTTCTTCATCTGTCGAAGTATTTTTAACCACTTCTCTTACTCTTGCAAGTCTGTTACCGTCAGTTGCAGCCATTTCTAAAATGTTCTTGTTGACCTGACAAACAACGCCGGATAAAAGGTTATTCGTTTCATATCCGGCAGCAGCAGAAACAACTTCTCTGATTGCCTTGGTAAATGGTTCTGTTTCAATCTCCATACAATCATTTTCTGAGATATTTTCTTCGACTTGAGGAAATTCATTAGCTGAAATACCTATGATATCAAATTTTGATTTCTTACTTGTAATTGTAGCAGTTGCACCATTAACCTCTACTTTTATAAGTTCATCATTAAGTCTTGAAATAATTTCACCAAGCTTTTTAGCCGGAAGAGTAAACTTGCCATCTTCTTCAACGGTTGCATTGATTAATGTTGTAATAGACAAATCAAAGTCTGTTGCTGTAAGTTTTATTTGATTATCGCCTACAGTTTCAATCAAAACATTTGCAAGAACAGGTTGTAAACCTTTTACAACAGTTGCCCTTTCTACAATTCTTATACCGTTAAGTAAATCGTCTTTATTTGCAAGAAATCTCATATAATATCCCCTTATATCCGCTTGTGTCATTACGTTGGTTATCCCCCGCAACATTGATATTTTAGTACAAATGGGTAAATATTACAAGAATCTTTGACTTTAGGTTAAAATTTATTAAAAATTTATTATCTATGTAACAAATTGTAACGATTTTATTAAAAAACCTAAAGTTTTTCAAAAAAATGCCGATATAAAAATTGTAAGCAAAAAACAGACTAAAAGAACAGAGAATAGGAAAGGATTTACGGAATATGCGTATTGAAAACGAAATGGTAACAAGATTTAATAAGATGGAGAAAATTGAAATGCAAGATACATTATCACAAGAATTGGACTTCTTCTTTGAAAATGTTATGGACACAGTAGTCGATTATTTCAAAGAGGAAGTCGCTGTTTAAATCAGCAAAACTTATCTCTATTCGGATTTGTCCGAAATCTCGTGTGACTTAAAAATATACATTTATTCTAAAAGGACTGTTTTAAGAGTCCTTTTTTTATTAGTTTGTGAGGGTAAATTCCTGTACTGCTTCAAGTTCCCGTTTAATATCATCTACTGAAACGTACAAAATCTCTGAGTTATCATCTTTTTTTAGATAAACATCTTT
>CACYKP010000044.1 GCA_902775025.1 uncultured bacterium
GCAAATTTTATTTTTACAGGTTTTGTTATTAAAAAGGAAATTCATTATGTCAATGTTTGGTGATTACAAATCATACAGAAAATATGCGCCAATTTATCCAGAATGGAAGAATAATCGTGATAAATTGGAAGCTAAACGTCTGGCATATATTGAAAAACACCCTGAATTGATTAATGAAGCTGATATACAAAGAGGACAAATATTATTACGCACAATTGATATAATGGATGAATACTCCCAGAAAAAAGCAGAGAATATGGAAGCAGCAACAGAACCTGTAATTAGCATGGGACTGGAGTTAGCATCATTTGCCGGCTTCGGAATTGGTGCATTTGCAGGCTCTTTTAAACCTATAGGACAATTTTTTGCACGTTTTGCAAAAAAAGGGAGTAAGTATAAAAAATTCATAGGAATGGGAATTCCTGCTGTTATCGGCATGGTATTGTCATCAGCTGCAGCATTCCCTCTAATGGCTTGGGGCGCAAAAGCAGAAGTCGGAGCATCAAGAAAAGGCCGATTTGAGGCGATGAGAACTGAACTTAGTGATCCAAAGGGTTTTGCCGTTTTAACCGAGGAGCAAATACAAGAAGCTGATAAAATAGCAAAAAATATTATTTTAGACGAAGACAAAAAGAAAAAAGTATCGGAAAAAATAGCCAAAAACTTTAATGCGCTTAAAGACATGGCCGTTGATTCTAAAGAATACAAACTTCAAAGAGGACAATTTGAAAAAGAGCTTGAAGAAGACAAAAAAAATATCGGAAAAGAAGAACTTACTCCAAAAGAAATAGAAAATGCAAAGAAAGATCAACAATTGTTAACAAAATTAATTGAAAAAATTGATATAGCCTCTCAGGATTATGCTGAAAATTCTGAACTTGCAACTGAAGGTGCAATACTTATTGTTGGTGCAACGGGAGGAATTCTTTCATTAGGTGTACAAAAAGTTTTAACAGCATTAAAAATCAAATCAGCTAATAAAATTTCAACAATAATAAAGGGACTTTCATTAGGTGCTTTTGCGGTAATGGGGATAATCTCAGCCCAGATAAATAAACAGGCATCAAGAGTCGGAAGGTACAAAGTTAAAAAAGAATTGATGCAAAATCCTAATAATTTCATATATGTAAGTGATGAGCAAGCCGATACAATAAAAGATGCAGAAATTAAAAAACAGAAAAAACAGAATATTTTTGCATTTTTATATTCTGCAATAAAAGACAATAAAGAATATGAAAAATACAAAAAAACAGTCGGAAAAGATGAACGCAGGTTTAATAAAGCTGTTGAACAGCTTGAACTTAGCGAAGAACAGTTAAAGGATGCAATAAGATTACAAAAAAATACTTTTAGAACCTTTAATAAAATTGATGACAACTCTCAAAAATTTGCAGAAAGTATTGAAGCATTAGGACAAGCAATAGCATATCCGATTAATTTGATTTTCAGCCTAGGCGCAGCGGCACTTGCTTCTCCGTATTTATTTAAGGTTGCAAAAACAAAAACCGAGCAAATATCTAATTTGACTAAATATTGCGGCATAGTAATTTTAAGTACTATACCTGCTATGATCATTAATGCGTTAATTACGAAAGAACAGAAAAAGGCATCAAGAATAGCCGATATGAAAGCAATAGAAGAATTAAATGATTATAGAAAGTTTAGATAAATTAATCTATGTTACGTTCATATATCATACCAATCCCTTGAAGTGTCAGGTTTAGATTAACTTCATTGTAATATTGTTTTGGTAAAAATTCTGCTATTAATTCAGCCCCTCCGCCGGTAATAACAACAAAAGGTTTTGCATTTAGCTCTTGTTCACATAATTTTATTAAACCTTCAATGCTGCAAATATAACCTCTAACAGTACCGGAGATTATTTCATTTTTTGTATTTGTGCAAATAATTTTGTGAGCTTTTGTATAACTTTCTTTTGATATAAACGGAAGTTTTGAAGTACCATTGTTATCCAAAATATCAAAAGTTGTTGCGGTTCCGGAATCTATAACTATTAGCGGTTTGTCAGGATATAATATTGACGCTGCATAGATATTTGCAAGCCTGTCTGCACCTATTGTTTCCGGAGCTTTAACTTTTAAGTTTATATCTAATTCCAAATCCGAAGTTAAAATTAACGGATTGATTTTATATGTATCGTTAATTGCTTCAATCATTTCATTGGTAATTTCGTCGGCAACTGATGATATGATTGCATCTTGAGGATTGATTTTTTCATATACGGACGAAAATATTTTTGATAAAGCAAATGCTTGCATATTATGTTTATGTTCAAATCTGGAAATTCCTTCAAGTTTTTTATTTTTATATAATCCTATAGTTACAAATGTATTCCCTATATCTACTACCAAAATCATTTTCTAAGAATCTCCATAATTTTTAAGCATGTTATTTAATGTTTCAATCATGGTTCCTCTAAATGTTTTTGGTCCGATAACTTCGCATTTGTCATCATACCTTAACAATCTTGATATTAAATAATCTTCATTTTCATCTCTGTTTGTAACTAAAATAGAACCATCCGGACATAGCTCAACCGTTTCATTTTCTCTTGCTTCATATCTTTTTGCCAAACCTCCTTTTAGTTTGAAAACAACAGTCTGTTTTCCGTTAAATGGTTCGACAAATGAATTGTCTGAAAATTGTATTCCTGATAAACGACCGGCATCAATTTGTCTGATACGTTTATTAAAAACATTGAAAAAAACTTTATCTTCTTTTTGAGAAATGTCTATTGGAACGCATTCTAAAATATCTCTGTTTTTGAATAAAAGTCTTACTTTTCTTTTTTGAGCAACAGCTTGTTCAAATAATTCAAAAGACAGGTTAAACGCATCTTTGTCAACGGTTGTAATTTTAGTATTTGAGTATCTGTTTAATTTTTCCGCTAAATTATCAAAAATTTTTAGCCATTTGCCTGTAACTTCATTTTTTGCAACTTCTTGTATTAACTTAAGAAGATTTATGTCAGATGTAGAAAGCTCAAAACCAAAAGGCAATTTTGCAACGTAATATTTATTATGAATTTTAGGAATATAAATATTGCAAAAACGACAAGTATTTATATATTTACTAATAATACTATTGTTGAAAACAAAGTCATTTTCAGCTTTATTGAGCTTTTGTATAAGCTCATTCATTGTATAATTCCCCTGAAAAAGAACTTTTAAAGTTTTTAGAACTTGTTGAGATGAATAATTTATTTTTTGAGATATTTTACTGGTCATTTTTGTATATCTCCTTCATTTTTTTCAATAATGCTATTATACTTTCTTTAAAGTTTTGCGGTTCCAATACCGTACAAGCCGAACCAAAAGAAAGTATACGCTGAGTAGCAACAAAATTATTATGGTATTCGCCCTCAATAATAAATCCGTCTTTTGCATCTCCGCTTAAAATCTTTTCACTTTCATCCAGACCGGAAACACCAAAGTTTGTGAGTTTAAACTTTATCGTAACAGAATTTGACTGTGTATAATTATCAGTATCTTTTCTCGATATTATTTTTAATATACGTTTTATGTTTAATGTAACATTTTCATCTATTGAATGATCATATCCGTATAAATAAATCTTATCATTTTTAAATATAAGTTTTTCTGCCGTTATTTGTTTTTCCGAAGAGGACTTTGATACAGGAGAGTGGTATTTTAATAATAATGTTTTTTTGTTTCTGCAATCTGATGCAAGTGTATTAATATCCTTCTCTGAATATTTTTTTAACGGAGAAATTCCAATTAATTGTTCTTTCAACTGTTGGTCATATACTTGACCTGATAACTTTTTCAGCAATTTATCAAATTTGATTAAGACTTCTATATTTGAGTTCTCTTTAATCTTATTAAATGCACGTTTTAATAAACTTATTTCGTTTTTATTTATATCAAGTTCAAAGGGATGTCTTAAAAGTACATATTTGCCATTAGTTCTTTTATCGGCTCTTGAAATTTCGCACCCCATAGTTCTAAGCGTATTTAAGTCTATGCGTATAATATCGTATGAATGAGAAGGTTCCATTACTTTGAACTTAATGAACTCTTGTTTAATTTCTGCCAAGGAACGCGGTTCTTGAATTAATAATCCTAATAAAATTAATGCTCTTGTTCCTGTCAGTGATATTTGGCTTAACTCTTGACCGATATCGTTATTTAACACTTCAATCCCTTCCTGCTATATAGTTTTTATCAAAAAAATTACTCCGGATAATATGTTAATTCTTACATAAATTTAGTAAATATTCAATGACTCGTTCACAATATTGTCTATCATTGGCACTAAAGAGTAAAACATCGCCTGCAAACCTTTTTTTTACATTAGATAATACTTGAGGCTGTTTTCCTCTCGGAATATAGTCAATTTTTGTAACGATGGTAAAAATAGGTAAATTATATGCTTCAACCCATTCTCTCATTTGCATATCATTTTTTTGAATGTCATGCCTTGCGTCTATAAACTGAATTAATGATTTAATTTGCTTTCTATTTAAGAGGTATTCTTCTAAATATTTTTGCCACCTTGCTTGGGCCTCTTTTGAAACCTTTGCGTATCCGTATCCGGGTAGATCTGCTGTTATAAAATTATCTGAGAAATTAAAAAAGTTTATTAGTCTTGTTTTACCCGGAGTATTTGATGTTTTTGCAAGTTTTTTGTTATTTGCTAATGCATTTATAAAAGACGATTTTCCGACATTGGAACGACCCAAAAGCGGAAATTCCGGCAAATCAAAGTCAGGACATTGTAATAACTTTTCGGCACTTATTATGAATTTTGCATTAAGCTGATTCATTTTTCTTCTCCTTAATCTCTTTCTCTTTTAATTTTGCTCTGTGTGTAACGAGAGAAAGCAGATTATACAACTTTTCATTATTGATAACTGTAATCTGTGTCTTATTCTTCATTAAGTTTACATTCATGGAAGGCTTATTCTCAAATATGTTTCCGGTCTGCAAACTTATTATTTGAAAAAAATTATCCCTTAAAATGCTAAGGGGTTCCTTAAGATATGTTTCAAAAGTTTTAAAGATATTCATAAATCAGCTTCTTGTATTATTGTGGTTCACCAACCGTTTAAAATATTGTATAATAATTGCAGGATAATGTAAATATGGACGAAAGAGAAAAACAATATATAGAAGAATTCAAAACTTATTTGAGTGTAGAAAAAAACTTTTCTGAGCATACATTAAGTGCATATTGTTCTGATATTGTAAGTTATATTCTTTGGCTAAACGGTGAAAGCTGCACTTCTGTTAATTTTGAAAAATTGAGAGAATATCTTCATTTTATACAAAGATTTCAGTACAAAAAAACAACTATCGCCAGAAAAACAGCATCAATAAGAACTTTTTACAAGTTTTTGTTCAGGGAAAAATACATTGATGTAAATCCCGCACTATCTCTTTCCGCTCCAAAACGTCCGAAACCTTTACCAAAATTCTTGACACCTGACGAGGTTGAACAAATTCTTAATAATGTAAAAATAGATACTCCTGCAGGCTTTAGAAATAGGGTAATTCTTGAGCTTCTTTGGGCAACAGGAATGCGTGTTTCAGAACTTAGCAACTTGAATTTTGGCGATATAAATTTGGAAGAAAACGAAATAAGGGTTTTTGGTAAAGGTGCAAAAGAACGTATAGTGTTGATGTCAGACAGAGCAAAAAATTATCTTGAACAATATATAAATTCCGTCCGAAATCTTATTGTGGCTCAAGGATATCAAACCCCTGATAAAAGCGAGAACGCACCTTTGTTTATAAATAATACAGGATTTAGGCTTCAAAATAAAACAATAAGAAAAGTTATCAACGATACGGTAGAAAAAATAGAACTTCCTAAAAAAGTTACTCCTCACGTATTCAGACACAGTTTTGCAACCAAACTTATAGAAAACGGAGCAGACCTCCGTGTAGTACAGGAGCTTCTCGGACACGCAGGTATTTCAAATACTCAAATATATACTCACGTTTCTATGAAACACATGAAAGATGTATATGAAACCGCTCATCCGCACGGCGGAAATTAAATACAATTTGGTGTATTTTTTACACAATTATAAACATTTGTAAAAAAAGAACTGTTTTAGGGTGGAAAAAAGCTGAAAAAATGTTAGCATGGTATTAATAGGGAATATGAAGAAAATAAATGTAAACTTTTTGTTACAATAAGTCAATTTCTGATTTTATTTTGTTTTATACATATAGTGTAAAGGTGTGCAAGTGAATAAAGAACAAAATATAACAAGTTTAACCAAAACTCAACCCAACAATGCTAATATGACTTCGCCGATTGTTTCTAACAATTTAGTTTCAAAGGTTAATTCATTAACCTCGAGCAACAGAACAAATCCGATGAGCAGTCCGCAGTCAAAATCTTTTGGTGCAGAAAAATCAATAACATTGGATTATAAATCTGTAATAGATGAAGTAGTAAAGCTTATGCCGATAGAGAATCTTAATGAATTTTATTCGAAGGTTTACGGTATTATTCTTCAAAATATTGATTCAGGTTTCTTTGCGGTAGGCTTATATAAAGAGAAATCAAGTTGTATAAATTTAAGACTACAGGATAAATTAGGTAACGTTTATTCTACAAAAGTATTTATGAAGGAAGAATATAATCCGATTGTAGAAGCTTTTAATACAAATCAACCGATTTTTAAAGATGACGTAACATTTTTAAAACTTACTTATTTTAAAAATAATCCTATAGTTATACTTCCAATGATTTCTGTAAATAAATGTATTGGTGTTGTAATTTTTGCAGATAATTATGCAAGGCAAAATCTTGAACTATATGAAATGCTTTCAAACTATATTGCACTTGTGTCGCATAATTTTGAACTTGTTGAAACAAGCGATAAATATGTTAATACTGATAATTTAACACTTTTATATAACCATAGAGGCTTCCAAGAACAATTATCAGATGAGCTTTCAAGAGCAATTACTGCAAAACAGGATTTGTCAGTAATTATGCTTGATATCTGCAATATTACAAAAATCAACAGAGAAATGGGGCACGCAAAAGGTGATGAAGTTATAAAATTAGTTGCAGAAAATGTAAGAAAGAATATCAGAGAAAATGACATTGCTGCAAGATACGGCGGCGATGAGCTTGCAATTATTCTTCCTAATACATCTGTAAATCAGGCAAAATACGTTGCGGAATATTTAACCTACGCTCTATCCTGTTTCTATATTGATGATGTAGGACCGGTAAAGGTTTCTGTCGGAATATCTTCTTATCCTGAGTGTGCTAATGACAAGGAAAAATTGCTAATTCTTGCAGAACAGGCAATGTATATATCAAAAGCTAAAGGATATAAAGATGGTATGTCAGCAATTATAAGCTCTGCTGATTTCAATTTCTGGGATGATGTTGCACTTAAATCATATGCGGAGGTTCTTGGCAAACGTCACGCACAGCTGGGCGTAAATTTTGAAGAAGAATTGCTTGCTAAGTTTAATGCTGACCACGAGGCAATGCCTTCCGGCAGAATTTTTGAAATAGCAACATCGCTAGCCGGTGCAATTGATGCAAAAGACCCATATACAAAAGACCATTCAACTCGTGTATCAAAATATTCAGCAGCTCTTGCAAGAGCTATTAATCTTCCCGAAGAAGAAATTGAACGCATAAGATTAGGTGCTTTGCTTCACGACGTTGGAAAAATCGGCATTCCTGAAACAGTTCTTAAAAAAGAAGGACCGCTTTCAGACGAAGAGTGGGTAATTATGAAACAACACCCAACGATTGGTGCAGAGAAAGTTTTGATGCCGAACACATCACTTAGAGATTTAATACCTATTGTTAAATATCATCACGAAAGAATTGACGGAAAAGGTTATCCAGAAGGGCTTTCTAATGGTGATATACCGCTTGCCGCAAAAATTGTTGCAATTGCTGACACTTATCACGCATTAACTTCAGACAGACCATACAGAAAAGGTATGAGTATAGAAAAAGCTGTTTCCATTTTGGAAGAAGGTGCTGGCTCTCAATGGGATGCAGATTTAGTAAGAACTTTTATTTCTATTGCTCCGTCATTAGGATTATAATTTTGACTTTTTAATGCAAACTCTTATACATTTATAAATCGTAGAAATTCTTTTACAAACCCCTTAAATCCGTTTTGCCATAACGTTGCAGTACCTTTATAATAATCCTCATAATCTGCAACAACATTTCTTGGAAGCTCTTTTCCTGCCGTTAAAGTCTCAGCTATAAATTCCAAATAATCGTTTTGCTCTTCTTTATATTCAATATCTTGATATCTTAAGTTCTCATCCGCCTCATAATGGACAAGAGCATGATAAGCGCATTCTATATTTTTATCCTGCGTATCGGGAAAAAGCTTAAGCGCCTCTCTTACACATCTGCGCTCAGTTAAAACTGAATAAACAAGACGCCCGACAAATTTTCGATTATTAATCTCTTCATTATATTGTTGGTTCAACAACTTCTCCTTATTAATATTTATAAGGGTCTACTATCTTGAAATCAAATTCCGGATTTTGAGGTCCTAATTTTGCATCGTATTTAAGCTTTGGACCTTCAGATAAGTCAATTGCACGAGGATCCTTCATTTGCGAACCTTCCATATAATCCGCAAACCTTCGTTTCGATTGAATCATATTAGGTTTTTTTGATTTTTTTTGTGTACAAGCAGTAGTAAATGTGCTTATAAAGATGACCATTAAAAAGAATGCGAAAAACTTTTTCATACAATCGACCTCTAACTATATTATAACAATTTTTCATGCAAAATCATACTACTTAAGGATTATATTTTTTATGTTATTTAACTAAGCAAGCACTATAATGTTTTAAGGTTTTTTCTTTTAATACAGGTTGTTCTTTTGTGCAAAGGTTTGATACGCATAAATCACATCTCGGATGGAATTTGCACCCTGAAATTTTTTCTTGAATACTTGGCGGGGTCCCTTCTATGGTTTTCAATTTCAACATCGGATTTCTTGTGGGAAGAGAGTTCAAAAGTGCTCTTGAATAAGGATGCAAAGGATTTTTAAAAAATTCTTCTGCTTCTGCTTCTTCTACAATGTGTCCTGAATACATTACGGAAATGCTGTCGGCATAATTGCTTACCAAAGCCAAATCGTGTGATATTAAAAGAATTGTTGTTCCAAGTTCTTTTTTTATCTCATCTAACAAATCCATAATCTGTTTTTGTATTGTTACATCAAGCGCAGTCGTAGGTTCATCCGCTATAATAAGTTCTGCGTTTGTTCCGAGAGCCATTGCTATAATTATTCTCTGTTTCATTCCGCCTGAAAGCTCATGAGGATATGCAGAAAGTTTATTGTCAATATCAGGCATTTTGACCATATCTAAAACTTCTTTGGCTTTTCTTCTTGCCTGATGATGAGAAACTTTAGAATGAGCTCTTATTGCTTCAATCAGCTGATTTCCTACAGTATAAAGAGGGTTTAAAGATGTCATCGGATCCTGAGGAATGAGAGCGATTCTATTTCCCCTCAATTCTCTCATTTGGTTTTCTGTATAATATAGAATATTATCACCCTTAAAAATTACTTCACCGCTTTTTATAACAGCCGACTTTGGAAGCAAACGCATTACGGACATTGCAGTCATTGTTTTGCCGCAGCCTGATTCACCGGCAAGAGCATGCATTTTACCTTTTTCCAAAATTAAATTGACATCATACAACGCCTGATTTTCACCAAAAAACAAATTAAGATTTTTTATCTCTAAAAGTTTTTCCATAATAATAATTATTGATTCTTTTACTTTTTCAGTCAATAACCTTAAATACTTAATTTTACAAAAACTTTATTTGCCAATTTTTTGTACAAGTCCTGCAATTTCTTGAGTAGCATCTGTTCTTGCCATGTATGATGAATTTTGTTTTAAATAATTCATTTTTATCGGATTATTTATAAGTTCCAGTATTGTCTCTCTGAGTCTATTTGGTTCAAGCTCCGCATCTTCTATATAAATACACGCACCATTTTCTAATAAAGATTTTGCATTTAATCTTTGGTGATTTGCAGCCGCATGAGGATACGGAACAAGAATTGGTGCAGTTTCAGACGCACATATTTCAGACAAACTTAAAGAGCCGGCTCTGGATATTACAATATCAGATGCCTTTAAAACTGTTACCATATTATCAAAATAAGGTTTTACTATAAGATTTTTGTCCTGCTCCCATGCCGGATAATACTGCTTTACCTTCTCAATTACTTCATCAAAATTCTTCTTTCCAGTTTGAAAAATAACCTGAAGTCCAAGCTCTTGAGTAAATTCTTTCAAAAGTTCTAAAGATACAGTATTAATAGATTTAGCACCTTGAGAACCACCCATAATTGCAAGTGTTAATTTACTGTTATCCAACCCCATTTCTTGCTTAGCCGATTCTTTTGATATTGTTTTAAACTGTTTTCTGATTGGATTTCCCGTAATAATGGTATGTTTATTTGGAATATATTTTTTAGCTTTTTCAAAAGCCAAAGTTACATATTTTGCCCTTCTTGAAAGTTTTCTTGTTACCAAACCGGGCATTGCATCGCAATCATGCATTATATAAGGAGTACCTGTTATTCTGCAAGCAAAAATCATCGGAGCAGAAACATATCCGCCTGTTGCAAATACTGCATTGGGCTTGTACTTTTTTATATATCTTATTGAATACAAAATTGCCTTAACAAGTTTTACCCCCCACCAAAAGAATTTAGGGTTCAAACCTCTCGGCATACCTTTTATGCTTACATGCAAAAATTTGTATCCTTTTTTTGATGCAAGTTCGTATTCCATATTGCGTTTATTACCAACATAATAAACTTTTGCACCATTATTTGTAAGTTCATCTGCAACAGCCAGTGCAGGGTAAATATGACCACCGGTTCCTCCACCGGTTACAAAATACTTATTATTGTAATTTTCTGACATTACCAAATCTTCCTCTTGCTACATTATCTTTTGATATATTTAAAATAATTCCAACCATCCATAACGATACCATAACAGATGAACCGCCATAGCTTATGAACGGCATTGGAACACCTGTTGCAGGAACAAACGAACTTGCAACAAACATATTTGTGAAACCTTGAAAACAAATTGAAAAAGTTAAACCCAATGCCAGCAATTTACCATACATATCCTGACATTTAACGGCGATAGAAAAACCTCTCTGCAAAATTGTCCAAAACAGACAAACAAGTAACAAGCAGCCAATAAATCCGTGTTCTTCACCTATTACCGCAAAAATAAAGTCTGTATGAGCCTCAGGAAGCCATGCCAGTTTTTGTTTAGAGCTTCCGTATCCAAGACCGTATAAACCGCCTGAAGCAAAAGCGACAAGTGATTGAATAATATTATATCCTGCCCCTAACGGATCTGAATCAGGATGAAGCCAAGTTGTAATTCTTGATGATTGATATCCTTTTAATCCTTTCAACAGCATAAGAGGTATCATTAGCGATGCGTAAGAAAGTACGAGCTTAAACGAACCTCCTGCACAAAGATATATTGCAACGGAAGTTGCAAGTAAAAGAATTACCATACTAAGATTTGGTTGAATGAATATTAAACCCACCATTATAAGTATAGGAACAAATGCTGTTGTTATTTTTCTTTCATCAAGCAAAATTGCATTTTTTGAAAAAACCGCAGCAAGCAGCATAACAACCGCAGGTTTTGCGAACTCGGAAGGCTGCAAACTCATAGGTCCTATATTTATCCACCTTTGCGCACCATTAACCGTTACACCTGCAACTTTTACCATAACAAGCATTATTATTACAAAAATTGCAAACGGAAATGTATAAGTCAAAAGCTTTTTGTAATGAAAATTAGACAAAAATCTAAGTCCGACAAAACCTATAATTACACCTATAATTTGCTGAATCAAAAACCTTGCAGGATTAACTCCCATCTCAACGCACTTTGGCGCACTTGCGGAAAATATTGCCATTAAACCTATTACAACAAGAAAAATTACCGCAATTAAAAGCGGTCTGTCTGATTGCAAGGTTTGAGAACTAAAATTTTCACTACTTTGATAGGACATATTCTTTAAACACTTCTCCTCTGTGTTCGTAACTCTTGAACATATCGAAACTTGCGCAAGCAGGTGAAAGTAATACAACATCAGGTTTTAAGCTTATTGCTTTATCAATTGCATCTTCCATGCTTTGTTCTTTTATTATATTACTAAATCCGTTTTTTACTAAATTTTCTTCAAACCTTTGAGTTGCTTCACCGATTAAAAGAACGGTATTTATGTGTTTATTTATTGAATTACACATCTGAGTTAAATCGGTATTTTTATCCCTGCCGCCAAGAATAAGTGCAACATCAACATCATTAAATGAATCAATGGCGACAATTGAAGCCTCAGGATTTGTAGCTTTGGAATCGTTATAAAAAGTTATTCCATCCATCTCTCTGACTTTTTCCAAACGGTGTTCCGGAGGAGTGAAGGACATTATTTGTTCTCTTATGTCTTCGTTTTTCATACCTAAAAGTTTTGTTATAGCTATTCCGCACATTATATTTTGATAATTGTGATGACCGATTAGAGGACAGTCTTTTAGGGTAATAATTTCTTCACCTCTAAAATAAATCCCATTGTCTTTTATATAACAATCTTTGTCATCATCAAACATAACAACATTTTTGCATTTTTTTGAAAACTCGGCTAATCTTTTATCTTGAGCATTAAGAACTGAATACTCAGGTGCTTGATCGCCTAAAAATAATTTAGCTTTCGCCTTAAAATAATTTTCTAACCCTCCGTGCCAATCAATATGGTCAGGAGTAAAATTAGTCCAGCAAGCTATTTTTGCCTTAAATTTTTCTGTCATTTCCGCCTGAAATGAACTTACTTCACATACAAGGTAGTCGTGTTTTTGGTCAATAAGAGCTGTCGGTGGAACGCCAATATTTCCACAAACTGGTGCGGAAAAATTTTTGCTCAAAATATGTGAAACAAGAGCGGTTGTTGTAGTCTTTCCGTTTGTACCTGTTATTACAATAAACGGAATGTCAGTATTTCTATAGGCATATTCAATCTCAGAAATTATCGGAATATTTTTACTCCTTAGTTTTTGAAATATCTCTGATTTAGGAGGGATTCCCGGACTTGTAATTGCATAACTTGCACCCTCGATAAAATCGTCTGTATGTCCACCTGTTTCAATATGTATTCCAAGATTTTTTAACTCATCAATTTGTTTAAGATATTCTTCTTTAGGTTCCTTCGCGCTTTTTAACTGCTTTTGCCGCTGATATACCGCTTTTTGACAAACCTAATATTAAAACTTTTTCCATTTCTCACTCTCCAATTGATTTAATTCTATACCAAAAAGAAGCAGTGGTAAATAGATTTTGTTCATTGAAAATCAAGGAGATATTCGCAAAAAACAGATAAAAAAATAAAATATGTTTTTCTTTACAATCGCTTAAAGTTTTATAGACATTAATAATCTTTTGAAATAAAATAAAGGTATGTTTGGGAGTAGAAAGTTGAATAAAACTATCATTGCGCTATCACTTGGCATAATGCTCATTATGCCTGTTTATGCAGAAGATTTTAATTACGGTGAAACTCAAAGAAGAATATCTTTAAATGAAGAATTTGGCGATTATATGGCATCAGTTCGAACAAAAATATTTCAAAAATGGACACCGCCGAATGTACTTGAAGAAGGGCATGCAGGAATTGTTTTTAAATTAGATAAAAATGGAAATGTAATCTCAGCTTATGTTAAAGAAAGTTCAGGCAATACTCTTTATGATCAGTCTGCAATTAATTCCGTACAACAAGCAGCTCCTTATCCAAAATTTCCTGACAGTGCATCAAGAGACAATATCACGGTAATGTACTCTTTTGACTCCTCAATTGTTGACAAAGATGAAGTTAAAAGACTGGTTGCAGAATCGGAAAAACTCATCAACCGTAACAACCAATTGGCACGAAATATTATTGATACTGCAATAAAAACAATAGAAGGTGATCCGGCTGCATATTTTCTTTATGCAAGAAGACATAAATTAGATAAGCTTATGGGTGATACTGAAGCTGCAAAAGCTGATATGGCAGAGTTTAAGAGGCTAAAAACGGTTTATGACAGTCAAAGAATAAATAAATGCAAAGAAGCGCTTGCACTGGAAGAAACTCCTTTTGGATATTTTACCCTTGCTAACGCTTATGAACTTGCAGGAGACTACCAAAAAGCTCTTAACAATATAGATAAAGCCATAAGCATGACCGAACTAAACCATGCATATAAGCGCTATAGAGCAGAGCTTATCATGAAAAGCGACAAATAAATCCTTATTTACTCCTTACATCTGACTGAACCATATTAGATGTAAAGTATTTGTTTGCAACTTTTACAATATCAGATGCAGTTACTTCATCAATCAATCGGGTATATTCATTTAAAAAATCGTATCCTAATCCGTAAGTTTCAAATAAACCTACGGTTGAAGCTTTTTCGGAATTGGTTTCTAAGGCAACAATAAAACCGCCTTTCAATCTATCTTTCGCATCTTTTAACTCAGAATCAGAAACAAATTCTGTTTTTAGTCTATTAACTTCGTTAAGCATTTTCTGTTTTGAATAATCTAAAGTAGAAGGATTTGTTCCTATATAAGTCATAAATATTCCGCCAAGAACCTTCGGAGAATAGCTTGAACCCAATTGGTATGCCAGTCCGTCTGATTCTCTTAAATTTCTGTATAAGCGTGAACTCAAACCAGATCCAAGCATTGTATTAATAACTTTTAGAGCAGCAAAATCTTTTTTATCTCTTATGCCGGAAGCTTGCCACCCAATAAATAACCATGACGTTTCCAAATCTTTTACCTTTTGATTTATCATTTTTGGCGAAGTTAGTTTAGTTACAGAATAATTCGAGTATTCAAACTTTGGAGCTCTTTTTTCCTGCAAGATATTACCAAAAGCTTCTGCCATTTTTTTTGTATCAACGTTACCGTTAATTGAGATTACCACATTTTTTGAATCAAATATTCTGCTATAATATCCCTTAATATCTGCTTTTGTTACAGTCGGTAATGTTTTTTCAAGTATCTTATTTGTGTGAGAATAAACACTTCCCTCATAAATTGCCGTTTTAAAGTTTTCTAATGCGACATTCATAGGAACATCTCTGCGTTGTTTAATTTTTGATAATATCTCTGTTCGTGTTTTTTCAAGTTCATAATCATCAAACAAGGCATTATTTATAATTTCATTCAGAATATCTAAAGTTTTGTCAATTTGAGCCGTTGTTGTCTGAACATTAATGGAGAAATAATCTTCAGAGCATTCAGGTGAAATTTGTATTCCGTTTTCGTCAAGTATCTGCGCAAGTTCTTGAGAGGAATATTTTTTTGTACCTTTTAAAAGAAGTTTTGACATAAGAGTTCCTTCACCCGATACCTTTTCTACAAACTCGCCCCCTTTTGCTATTATATTTATTGCAATAATATCATTATTTTTATTCTCATTAATTAAAAGTGTTGCGCCGTTATCAATTTGGTATTTAGCAATGCCTTTGTTTTCAGAGATTTTTGTATAAGTATGATTTTTGACCTCTTGTTTTGGCTGCTCTTTCATTGATTCGGGAAGAATCAATGATATTGCACTCTTATTTACACCCAAATACTTTTGAGCTGCTGATTGAACATCACATGATGAAACCTTTTTAATCCCTTCTATATAGTTGTTATAAAGATTTGAACTTCCTGTTAATGCCATTGTGTATCCAAGTTCCGTAGCGATATTTGCCGTTGATTCACGAGCATAATATGTATCTTGTATAATTTTGTTTTTTGCACGCTGCAGTTCTTCTTCAGTTATTCCGTATTTTTGAATTTTAGTTATATTCTCAAAAATTGCTTTTTCCAATTTTTCATATCCGTGAGGAACAAAGTTTGCTGTAATATATAAAATTCCATCATCACGAAAGCTTCCGTTAGATGTTGATATTGAAAAAGCAAGCCCCTTTTGTTCTTTAATATCTTTATATAATCTTGACGATTTTCCACCGCCTAAAATTTCTGATAATACATCGAGCGCAAACGTGTTTTTATCATTTATATCTGCTCCTCTAAATCCAATCATCATATATCCTGATTGTGAATCCGTATATTCAACATTTCGTCTTTGAGTTTGAATTTGATGTTCTTTTCTAAATGTCTTTTTTATCGGTTTTTTGTAGGGCTGATTAAATGAATTTTGGACTTTTTCAATCGTTTTTGCCGTATCAACATCACCTACAACAAGTGTAACCATATTTGAAGGTGAGTAATATTTATTAAAGTATTCTAAGATTTCTTCTCTACGCATCACTCCCACATTTTCGGCAGTACCAATGACCTTGCGTTTGTAAGGATGAGTTGTGTACATAAGTTTATTTAAATTGTCATAAACTTTTTTCGAAGGCGAATTTCCGTCTTTCGAAATTTCTTCTATAACGACTTTTCTTTCCTGCTCAAGCTCTTTCCTCGGGATTTGAGGATTTAAGAGCATATCTGAATGAAGTTCCAAAGCTGTATCAAAATCTGCAGACGGAATTGTTATATAGTAGTGAGTAAAATCTTTGCTTGTTGCGGCATTAATTATTGCACCTTTAGATTCAAGAATTCTGTCTATTTCACCGGTCGGATGTAATTTTGTTCCCTTGAAAAACAAGTGTTCCAAGAAATGCGAAATTCCATTGTTGCTGTCATCTTCATTAATTGAACCTGTTTTTATCCAAGTATCAATCGTTACAATAGGATTGTTGTGTATTTCATAGACAACCAAGGTTTGTCCGTTTGGAAGTTTTTGTACCGTAAAACCCTGCGCATGAACAACAGATATGAATAACAACATTATTAAAACAACAAATACTTGTTTAAATTTTTGCATAATTTACTCCTCAATCTCATTTTTATATTTATATAATAATACATTCTTTTTTTATTGACTATAACCGCATAAGATAAAACATCAAATTGGTATATACTTTTCCAAAGGTTTGCTCTATAATGCCTGTATGGACAAAAAGGTTATATCTACAAACAGAAAAGCGTTTCATGACTTTTTAATTTTTGACAAATTCATTGCGGGGATGGTATTAACCGGAACCGAAATTAAGTCAATAAGACAGGGGATGGTAAATTTAAAAGATTCTTTTGCAAAGGTTGAAGAAAATGAAATGTTTTTATACGGAATGCATATCTCACCTTATGAACACGGAAATCGTTTCAACCACAAATCTGACAGGGTGAGAAAGTTGCTTCTGCAAAAAAGAGAAATACTAAAAATCCAAGATAAAGTAAAAAAAGACGGTGTAACAATTGTTCCTTTAGAATTGTTTTTAACACATGGTTTTGCTAAAATAGAAATCGGATTAGCAAAAGGTAAAAAGATTTACGATAAACGTGAAGCGATTACAAAAAAAACACAAGAGCGTGATATCGCAAGACTTGTAAAAAGATAAGGATTAGCGGATATGTTTAACAGAGAAACCATATTAAAAAGCTTGAATACCGAAAATTATTATATAGACAAGCATTCTCTCGATTTATTTTTAGAAGATTGGAAAATTGAATCAATATATGAAGATGATGACGGTATTGAATTTTATGATGACCTTGCTTTAGAAAAGATTAAAAGAGGCATATCTCTCAAAGCGCAAGGTTTTTCTGATGAGCAAATAATTACAAAACTTGCAAAAATTGAAGCAAAGGTTGAAAAATACGATGAACCTCCAAAACCTATTCAGCCTGTAATTCTTGATGAAAACGGGGAAGAAATAGAAGGCGGGCTAGAAGAAGCCTCAAAAAATTTAGCAATTCAGGAAGCGAAAGATGAACTTGAAGGCGAAAACACTCAAACTCCTCAAGTTCAGGGTAAAAGCTTTACTCTTGATGTTTCAAGCCAAACTCTTCAAATGCTTGCAGAAGCCGTTGCTAAGAAAATCAGCGATGATATAACAAATTCTAACTTAACTGAAAAGCTTATTGAAGCCGGCGGATACAAAAGAGACAACGAGATTTTAGCTCAACAAGTAAAAGAATTATTAGAACATAATAAAGAATTATCAAAACGTATTGAGCAGCTGGAAAGCTACGAATCCAAAAGTTTTTGGGCAAGATTTTGGAGCAAAAGATAAAGTTCTATAAAGTTTATATGGATTATAAAGAGTTTCTAACCGATTTAGATAAAAAACTTAAAGCATATTTTGAATTTCACAAAGAGCATATTAATTGTACTATCGGCTGTTCTTTATGTTGTGAAAACGGCGACTACCCTATATCAGAGATAGAACTTGAATATTTGATGCAAGGTTTTATAAGTCTTTCTGATAATATAAAAAAAGCAGTACAAGAAAATATTAAAAACATTAAAAAGGGTGGAAGATGCCCGTTTTTAATTGATAAAAAATGTTCAGTTTATCCGTACCGCCCAATAATTTGCCGTGTTCACGGTCTTGCATATTTATGCCGAGATGAAGTTGTAAAAGTTCCATACTGTGCAAATGAAGGTAAAAATTACACTAATGTATATAAAAACGGAGAGATAGAGATTAACCCCATTAAAGAAAATCTTGATACTCAAAATATTCTTAAAGATTTTGAGTATGGTGAAATTCGCAATTTAATTGATTGGATAAATACCTAGTTTTATACATCAGAATATGTATTTTGATGAATGAAGTTTTTATTTATTGTTAATTAAGTGTAATTTTGTTATCTTATTTTATATCCACTTTCTTTAGCCGTAAAGAAAGTGGAGAAAGAAACTCTTGGGGCTGATACTCCATTCACTAAACAATTCTACGGTTCAGCCTCATCGAGTGAACTCAGGACTTTCGGGGGTAAATGTACTCTTTTTAGTTTTTATTTGGAGTTTTGTACAAGCAGACATTTACCAACCCGCCTGTCCCTCAAACAGCACTCTCTTTGTTACTGCTTCACCTAGATTGTTTGCTCA
>CACYKP010000045.1 GCA_902775025.1 uncultured bacterium
ATATATTCTGGAATGTAGGAGAAAATAAATGACTGAAACAAAAGAGAGAATTGATTTCAAAGTTGTTGATGACATTTTGAAATCATTTGAGTACAACAAATCGTACTTAATTGCTATGTTGCAAAAGGTTCAGGAAGTTTTCAGATACCTCCCCGAAGATGCTATGACATACATCGGTGAGCACGTTGACGGACTTTCACCTGCTACTGTTTATGGTGTTGCAACATTTTATGCTCAGTTTTCATTAGAGCCAAAGGGAAAATACGAAATCAAAGTTTGCGACGGTACTGCTTGCCACGTTCGTGGTTCTATGCCGGTATTAAACGCAATAAGAAACAAATTAAAACTAAAAGAAGGTCAAACAACTTGTGATAACGGCTTGTTCTCATTAGAGATTGTAAGCTGTTTAGGTGCTTGCGGTCTTGCACCTGTTTGCGTAATCAATGATAAAGTTTACCCGCAAATGACCTCTGATGCTATAAGCACAATTCTTGATACACTTATGAAAGAGGAGGACATGAACTAATGGGTTTAAATATAGATATAATGGAAGAGCAAAAGAAAGCTCAAGAACATATTAAAGAACAAGGCTTGAGGGTTCTTGTTTGTGCAGGTACAGGATGTGTTGCGAACGGTTCTCTTAAGGTTATTGAAAAGTTCAGAGAGTTAGGTGCAAATGTTTCCACTCTTACTGATTACGATAAAATGACCATTGTTCCTACAGGATGCCACGGCTTCTGCGAACAAGGTGTATTGGTTATTATTCCTGACAAACATGTTACATACATTAAGGTTAAGGAATCTGATGTAGAAGAAATTTTTGAAAGTCATATTAAAAACGGTCAACCTGTTGAAAGACTTTTGTATAAAGATCCTAAAACAGGCGAAGCTGTTCATAGAAACGATGATATTAACTTCTATGCTAAACAAACTCGTACAGCTCTTAAAAACTGCGGTAAGATTAATGCTGAATCTATTGAAGAAGCAATCTCTGTAAGAGGGTATGAAGCTTTAGCAAAAGTTATTACTGAAAATAATCCTGACGGAGTTATTGACACAATCACTAAATCAGGTTTAAGAGGTCGTGGAGGCGGAGGTTTCCCAACAGGTATGAAGTGGAAATTCACTGCTGCAAACAGAGGCGGTAAGTCTTATGTAGTTTGTAACGGAGACGAAGGTGATCCGGGCGCATTTATGGACCGTTCCGTTATGGAAGGTGATCCTCATAAACTTCTTGAAGGTATGGCTATAGCAGGTTTTGCAATCGGTGCTGACGAAGCATATATTTATGTTCGTGCAGAATACCCGCTTGCTATTAAGAGATTAAGAAAAGCAATCGCTGATGCTGAAGAAAAGAACTTCTTAGGTAAAAACATTATGGGAAGTGATTTTTCATTTACTATACATATTAAAGAAGGTGCTGGTGCATTTGTTTGCGGTGAAGAAACAGCTCTTATCGCTTCTATTGAAGGTGAAAGAGGTATGCCTCGTCCGAAACCGCCATTCCCTGCTAACAAAGGTTTGTTCGGAAGACCTACTTTGATTAATAACGTAGAAACATTAGCTAATGTACCTTTAATTATCCTAAACGGTGCGGAATGGTTCTCTTCTATGGGTTGTGAAACTTCTAAGGGAACAAAAACATTTGCTTTGACAGGTGAAGTAAATAATACAGGTCTTATTGAAGTTCCGATGGGCACAACTTTAAGACAAATTATATTTGATATAGGCGGCGGAATCAGAGGCGGTAAGAAGTTCAAAGCTGTACAAATCGGCGGACCTTCAGGCGGTTGTTTGACGGAAGAACACCTTGATATATCAATGGATTATGATAGCTTAATAAAAGCAGGTGCAATGGTTGGTTCAGGCGGTCTCGTTGTAATGGCTGAAGATACTTGTATGGTTGAAGTTGCAAGATTTTTCATGAACTTTACTAAGAACGAATCATGCGGAAAGTGCGTTCCTTGTCGTGAAGGTACAAAAAACTTGCTGAAAATCTTAGAAAAGATTGTTGCAGGCAAAGGTGAAATGGAAGATTTAGACCGATTAGAACAACTTGCTTTAACTGTTAAAGACGGTTCACTTTGCGGTTTAGGTAAAACAGCTCCAAACCCTGTTCTTTCAACCTTAAAATATTTTAAGGATGAATATATTGCTCACATTCGCGATCACAAATGCCCTGCAGGTGTTTGTACTGCGATGAAGAAAATTACTATTGATCCTGAAAAATGTAAAGGTTGTACTAAGTGTGCAAGAACTTGCCCTGTTGGTGCAATTGAAGGAACTGTTAAAAATCCTCACAAGATTGATCAATCTAAATGTATCAAATGTGAGGCTTGTTTGAACAATTGTCCGTTTAAGGCAATAAGTAAGGAATAGGGGGAAATAGAAATGACAGACGAAAAGAAAACATTAATAATTGAGGGAAAAGAAGTCGAATTTTCTAATGAACCTAACCTTTTAGAAGTCATTAGAAAAGCTGGTATGAATGTTCCTACATTATGTTACAGACCTGACTTAACATCATTTGGTGCTTGCAGAATGTGCGTTGTAGAAGTTGAGTATCCAAACGGAAGAAAAATGATAAATTCATCTTGTACAATGCCTCCGGAAGCAGGTATAAAAGTACATTTGAATACACAAAAAGTCAGAAATATCAGAAAAATGGTGCTTGAACTTCTTCTTGCAAACCATGACAGAGAATGCACAACTTGTGAAAAATCAGGTGCATGCGAGCTTCAAAAATACGCAGAAGAATACGGAATCAGACACGTTAAACAATACGCTCAACGTGATGTTATGGTTAAAAAGGATGCAAGCTCTTGTGCATTAATTCGTGATAACAACAAATGTATTCTTTGCGGTGCTTGTGTTAGAGCGTGTGATGAACACCAAGGATTGCAAGTTTTAGGATTTGCAAACAGAGGAAGTAAGACAGTTGTAGAGCCTATGGCAGGCAGACCTTTAGGTAGCAGCGAATGTATAAATTGCGGTCAATGTGCGGCAGTTTGTCCTACAGGTGCAATTACCATTAATGACACTCAACTTGACGAAGTTTGGAAAGCAATAAACAATCCTGAAAAGAAAGTTGTTGCTCAATTTGCACCATCTGTTCGTGTTGCAATAGGTGAAATGTTCGGACTGGATGCGGGTGTTAATTCTACTAAGAAAATTAATGCTGCTCTTAGAAGAATCGGCTTTGACTTAGTATTTGATACAAACTTCTCAGCTGACTTAACTATTATGGAAGAAGCACACGAATTTATCGACAGGCTTCAAAATGGTGGTAAATTGCCACTATTCACATCTTGCTGTCCCGGTTGGGTTCGTTTCTTAGAAACGCAGCACCCTGATATGCTTGACCATCTTTCAAGTTGTAAATCACCTCAAGGTATGTTAGGTGCAGTTATTAGAGAGTATGTACCTGCAAACCATGAAGGATTTACTAAAGAGAACTTGGTAAGTGTATCTATCATGCCTTGTACCGCAAAAAAATATGAAGCTAAGAGAGAACAATTCAAGATGGCAGACGGAAGACAAGAAATTGACTACGTTTTGACTACTCAAGAATTAGGAAGAATGATTAAAGAAGCAGGTATCGATTTTGCTACACTTGAAGGAGAAGAACCTGATTCACCGTTTGGTAAATACACAGGTGCTGGTACAATCTTCGGTGTTTCAGGCGGTGTTGCTGAAGCTGCGGCAAGAACTGCTTACGAAGTTGTTACAGGTGAAACTCTTAAAGATGTTGTTATAAACGATATGAGAGGCACTCATAGGGTTAAAACTGTTGAATTAGACCTTAAGGGAACTAAGGTTAAGGTTAAAATTGTTAACACTCTAAGAGAAGCAGAAAAATGTATGAGAGAAATTAAAGAAGGTAAAGCTGATTATCAACTTCTGGAAGTTATGGCTTGCCCCGGCGGTTGTATCAATGGCGGCGGTCAACCTATAAGTTGCAACGACTCTAATATTAAGGAGCTTCGTGCAGAAGGTCTTTATAAAGATGATGCAACAGGCGAATGGAGAAAATCTCACGAAAATCCGGAAATCAAGGATTTGTATGCTAATCATTTAGAAAAACCAAACTCTCATAAAGCACACGAACTCTTACATACAACTTATGTAAATAAGAGAACAAACTGCTATATCTCAGTTGGTGAGGATTAAATATAGCATTAAAAATAACAAAAGGCGAAGCGGTCAAATTTAAACCGCTTCGCTTTTTGTTATTTCTGTTTTACTTTGCAATTACTCTTGATTACAGAGCTTGTTAATGTTAATAATTATATATGAGAGTTCAGAGTATTCAAAGTAATAATCCCAATTTTAATGCAAAACTAAGGGTGTTAGGAAAATATTTTTTAGGTAAAGAGGGTAAATTTTTAGTATCTAAAGCTGAAAAAATAGGATATGAAAATGACGTTGTGGAGCTTAATTTTACAAACTATAGGGACAGAAGCATAGAATTTTTAGACCAAAAGCAGCCGGATTATTTAAAAAGAATATCGATTTTAATGCAAGCAAGATTTTTCCCTAACGGTGAAGGTGAAGGAACAGAAATTTATAAGGAATGTGTTTCTGATGATGATTATGGAAGATTTTGGGATAAAGAATTCAAAATTGCTAATAATTATTTAGACAGATTAATACAAAAATACCCAAATAATAGAATTGGCATTAGTATAATTGATAATTAATTAGTTTTCACAAAGGAATTTGTATAATTTTTCAAGAACAGCTTGAGCGAACATTTCTTTCATTTCAACTCTTGGAATTTCGGGGTGCATTCTTGTTTCAAAAGTTATGGCTTTATCTTTTGTGCATATTGTAGAATACATAAGACCTACAGGCTTTTCTGCACTGCCTCCTGTCGGACCTGCAATTCCTGTTGTTGATATGCAGATATCTGCGCCTGTAAGTTTCATTAAACCGCTTGCCATCTCGTAAGCACATTCTTCCGATACAGCACCATAGTTTTCGAGGGTTTCGTTTCTTACGCCGAGCATTTTATGTTTTGCTTCATTAGCATAAGTTACAAGGTTAAGATGAATAAAAGCAGAACTTCCGCTCACATCTGTGAGCTTTGAACTCAAAAGTCCTCCTGTGCAAGATTCTGTTGTTGCTATTTTTAGCTTACGTTCTATTAAAATTTTTGCAATTTCTTCAATTGTTGTTGTCATGTTACCCTCTCACCCCTCGGCAGATTGTGTTACGGAGTTACACCCGCTGCCGTTCCCTCTCCCGTAGGGCGAGGGAAAATATTTTAGTAAGTTGTGCGTTTTAGAATTACTTTATTTTTTCTGTTGTAGAGTTTATGTTTATACCAAACCCCTTCAAATTCACCGTTTGGCTTAAACAGGTATTGGCAGTCTTGTGATATATAGTAAATTGCACTTACAGGCTTTCCTGAGATTCTATATTGAATTGCTGAATATGGGTAATCAGGATAAACACCGTCTATAAAATCAACGTACCTTAATGTTCCCATAGCATCATAATAGAAAGCTTTTGTTGTGTCTGTTTTTTCTTGTAGTGCGTACATAATAGGAGTTGTCATTCTTTTGTAATAAAATGCCGAGATATTATTATCTTTATATTCTTTATATCCTGCAGATGCTGCAAGGTAGTTATCTATGTGGTTTTTGTCTTTTAGCTTATCGTGAAACAGGCTTTTTAAATCTGTTCTCGGTTCAACGGGTTTCTCAAAAAGTATGTCATGAACCTCTGTTATCATCTCTTCCTTCGCTACTTCGTCTTTATTTATCCAATCGTATTCAATATCAGCAACATAAATATCATTGTAGTTACCAAATGTACATAGCGGAATTATTAAACAAATTGCGGTTAAAAACTTTTTAAACATCTTATCTCCTTATTTAGAAGTATAGCATATACTATTAAAAATAGTGTATAATCTAAATGGAGATTATAAATTTTGTACCAAACAATCGGCGAATATTTAGATTACTTAGAGCTTGAAAAAGGACTGTCCCAAAATACACTTGATGCCTATCGGCGTGATTTAGAAAATTTTGCGGACAGTGCTGATATTAGTGATGTCAATTCCGTTGACAGATTAATGATAAATACTTATGTAAGAAGTTTGAGAGAAAATAAATTTGCGCCGACAAGTATTATTAGAAAAGTCGCATCGCTTAGGGGCTTTTTTAAGTGGGCATCATCAATCGGGATTATAGATAAAAATCCGGCAGCCACATTAGAGCAGCCAAAAGTTCCTCAAAGACTTCCAAAAGTTGTTACAATTAAAGAAATAGAAGAGATGCTGCATAACAACTTAACTCCGCTTCAACATGTAATAATGGAGCTTTTGTATTCTTGCGGACTTCGTGTCTCAGAGCTTGTAAATTTAAAACTTAATGACATCGATCTTGCTTCAAAGTATGTAAGGTGCTTTGGTAAAGGATCTAAAGAGAGAATTATTCCGATTGGTGAAACAGCAAAGCAGGTAGTAAAAGAATATTTGCCTCATAGAGATTTGATAATCAAAAAATATAACCTTAATACAAAACGTTTGCTAATATTGGAAAACGGAAGAATGATAACAAGGCAGGATGTCTATACTTTTATCCATACTCAGGGAAAAGTTATTCACAAAAACATTTCGCCGCATACATTAAGACACAGTTTTGCAACTCATTTATTAGAAAACGGTGCTGATTTAAGAATAGTGCAAGAGCTTCTTGGACATAGCGATGTATCAACAACACAACTCTACACGCATATAAGTAAAAAACGCTTGAAGGAAGTTTATTTTTCGATTAATCAGGGGTGAGTAAAAGTAAACCATAAATTTTTATATGATTGTGCGCTAAAATTAACGATTTAGAGATTCTTCGGCTTTCGCCTCAGAATGACGGCACGCTTAAAACCAAGAAGGGAGGTCATTCTGAGGGGAATAACCATTTTGCCCGAAGAATCTTTTTTCAGACATGCAAAAACTTTTTTTGCACCATTATGTTGTTACAATTCTTAACATTTGTTTGTAACAAATTTGCACGGCATGTAGTTTTATGCTAATTTTTAGGTAGGACAGAGTATACTGTCGAAAGCTGTGAGGGGTTATGAAAAGCACAACACTAAGAAGATCAAATATTACAAGAGAAAAAGTTGCAATGATGGAAGCTCTCGAACGCTATAACAGAGAGCACATGGACGAAGATTTTTACAGACGTCAAAGTAAAAGTAAAGAGTTAGATTTACTTTTACAAAATTTTGGTGTCAGACAGCAAAAAACTGAAAAAGCTCCTCAAGTATATTTTGTTGTAGGTTTGATTGCAGGTGTTATCATTACCCTTCTTATTACGACTTTTGTAAGTATTTTGATTAATATTTCAACTCCGAAAGAAGATGCAGTTCCAAAAGTTAAACCTGCGGCACAAGAAAATGCAAAGTTTAGGTTTATACCTGCTGATACTTCAAAATCATCATCAGCATCTACAGTTATTAAGGAAGAATATACTGTAAAGAGCGGTGATACTTTAGAAAGTATCGTTATAAGATTTTATGGTTCTTTTGACATGGACAAAGTTAATTTAATTCAGGAAGCTAATAAGATGGCTAATCCTAATGCTTTATCTATTGGTCAAAAATTGATTATTCCTATTAATAAATAATAGGGAATGTGTGAAGGAATAAAAAGTGAAGGGGATTGCCCCCTCACCCCAACCCTCTCCCGTATGGCGAGGGAGTTTGTAGTACAAATGGCAAAAGTTAAATCAAAATATGTATGTCAAAATTGCGGATATGAAACGGCGGGATATTTAGGAAAGTGTCCTGAATGCGGAAGCTGGGGTTCTTTTGTTGAAGAAGTTGACTCTTCTTCAATAAAAAAAGAAGCAGTTTTAGAGGTTATTGATACCATTCCTCCAATGAAATTATCAGAAATAGAGATGAATTCCGAAATAAGATTTTCTACTAATATTTCTGAATTCGACAGAGTTCTTGGCGGTGGAATTGTTCAAGGTTCTCTTGTATTGATAGCAGGAGACCCGGGGATTGGTAAATCTACAATTCTTTTGCAAACTTCGGGTGAATTGTGCAGGGAAGATAAAAAGGTTTTATATATTTCAGCGGAAGAATCTGCAAGTCAAGTTAAACTTCGAGCAGAAAGGTTGGGAGTTAAATCAGACAACTTGTATATTTACCCCCAAACAAATCTAGAATTAATAAAAAAACATATTGAAGCGTTAAATCCTGATTTAGTAATTGTAGACAGTATTCAAGCTATTTATACTTCGCTAATTCAAAGTTCAGCCGGAAGTGTTTCTCAGATTAGAGAGTGTTGTAATTCCTTAATGCAGGTTGCAAAAACTCAAAATGTATCAATTATTGTTATCGGGCATGTTACAAAAGAAGGTAATATTGCAGGTCCGAAGGTGTTAGAGCACATGGTTGATACAGTAATACAATTTGAAGGTGATAAATATAAGAGTTATAGAATTTTACGTTCTATAAAAAATCGTTTTGGAAACACCTCCGAGGTCGGAATTTTTGAGATGAGCTCAAAAGGTCTTAGTGAAGTTGTTAATCCTAGTGAATTATTTTTAAAGGAATATAACCAAACACAAACTCCCGGGAGCACGATTATTGTTACAAGCGAAGGTACAAGACCGTTGTTGGTAGAGATACAGGCTTTAGTCGGAACAACACCTTATCCTGCGCCAAGGCGGGTTGCTAATGGTGTAGATACAGGAAGAGTTCTTCAAATCCTTGCGGTTCTTGAAAAAAGAATAGGGTTAAATCTTTCTAAACAAGATGTATACGTGAATGTTATAGGCGGAATTGATGTTAATGAACCTGCTGCAGATTTAGGTATTGCGCTTGCTATAGTTACTTGTGTTCGTGATGTTGTGTTCGATACTCAAACTGCAATTATTGGTGAATTGGGTTTATCAGGCGAGATAAGAGCTGTTAATCATATAGAAAAACGTATAAATGAAGCTCAAAAACTTGGCTTTAAACGTATCATTATTCCGGAAGCAAATGAGGTTCAGGAAAAATTTGACGGAATAGAAATTGTAAAAGTTCGCAGAATATTGGAAGCAATTACCCGTGGTGTAAGAGGGGTAAAAAGTGATAATTGATTCACATGCTCATTTTGGTTTAAATTCTGCTTGGGGAAATTTTTCTCCTGAGTTTGTTTTGGATGTTGTTGGAGATAGCGTTGATTATTTGATATGTTCAAATCTTGAAGGAATTGATGCGGTAAATTATAAAAATGAATTGGACTGTAATTTAGACATGCTAAAAGTTGCAAAAAAGTATAAAAAATTTTTACCTCTTGCAGTTTGTCAGGTTGATAAAAGTTTGGATAATCACGTTATGAAGTTTTTATTGACGGAGTATCCTCAGTTTATTGGTTTAAAGTTTCATCCCGAATGTGAAAAGCTTCCTGCGAATTCTTCTAAGTATAATAAATACTTAGAACTTGCAAGGGAGTTTAAAAAACCGTGTTTGTTCCACTCCGGGCAAGTTGATTCTAAAAATTCTTCGCCATATTTAATCTATGAAAAAGCAAGAGAATTTCCGGATGTTCCGATAATATTAGGTCATCTTGCAATCGGTGATACTAAAGCTCATAAAGAGGCAATTAATATAATGCTTCATTCAATTGAAACAGAAAGTGCCACTCTTTATTGCGATGTTTCGTGGATGGATTTTGGAACAGGGAATTTAGATGATGTAATAATGCTTATTGAGGCTTTAAAAAATACCTCAAAAGGCGATTATACAAACCGTATTTTCTGGGCATCGGACGTACCGGTAGGAGAGTTTAATCAATCAAATGAATTATACAGAAAAAATCTTGATAATTTTAAAGTTAAAATAAGCTCATATTTCAAAGATGAAGAACTTCTGAAAAAGCTTTTGTATTTCAACGTTCGAGATTTGTATGAATTATAAAAATAATCTTAACCTTTAGCTAATATTGTGGTATTATTCTGTTATGGGGAGAATTGATCGTAAAATAAACAGGAAGAATGAAAAAAATGAGATGTTTGCTAAAAGATTAGCATTTTTTCAGCTTATATTTTTGGCAGCAATAATCGGATTTATAATTTATCTGTTTTGCGTTCAAATTCTGGATGTGCGCCATTTCAGGATAAAGGCTAAAAATCAGCGTAGAGCAAGTGCATTTGTTATGCGTGGCGATATTTATGACAGAAATGGTATAAAATTGGCAACAGATACTGTGTATTATGATATATTTGCACGTAAGGCGGATTATGTACATGAACCAGAAGAACTTGCAAAAATTCTTGCTCCGATCCTGAAGGTTTCTCAATTTGATTTAACTGAAAAATTAAGATATAATACATCGATAGTATCTTTAAAAAAGAATGTAGACAGGCACACAAGAGATGCAATAGCAAAGCTTAATTTGCGTGAGATTCCAATGGATAAAAAGAGTATAAGAACTTATCCTCAGGGAACTCTTGCAGCTCACGTTTTAGGGTATTATAACTTTGATGCTGATGTTGCATCCGGAGTTGAACTTACGGCAGGAGATAAGTTGGAAAGTGCAGATAAGACTGCTACTTTTGAGATGACACCGAAGGGAAAAGTTATTTATAATATTACAACAGACCCTATAGCTGCAACAAAGCCTGTTAAGGGAAAAGATGTTAAGCTGACAATTGATGCCGCAGTTCAACATGTTTGCGAAAAAGAGTTGATGAAGTCTATTCAAAAATTTCACGCTCTCAGGGGTGCCGTAATTGTTATGAATCCGAGAAATGGTGAAATATTAGCTTATGCTGTTTATCCTTTCTTTGATCCTAACAATTTTAAACAAGCTACAAGTTTTCAAATAAAGAATTGGACTCTGACAGATGTATTTCCTCCAGGTTCTACATTTAAAACTATTACTGTAGCTTCTGCGATAGAACTTGGCAAGATAAACAGATACTCAAGAATTAATGATACAGGAAAAATAAAAATTGGATGGTGGACTATTAAGAACTATGATTATGCTCGTCATCCTAATCCTGGAATGATTGATTTAGTATATTTGTTTGAGCATTCAAGTAATGTTGCTTCGGTTATTGTTGCTCAAATGATGGATAAATATGAATATTACAATATTCTTAAAAAGTTTGGATTTGGAAGCAAAACAGGAATAGATCTGCCCGCAGAATCAGTGGGTCTGTTAAAAAATCCAAGTAAATGGGATAGTTCAGATCATGCAACAATGGGGTACGGATATGGTTCTTCGGTTACTGCTATACAGATGGTTTCTGCGGTTTCAGCATTAGCTAATGACGGAGTGCGTGTAACACCGCATGTAAT
>CACYKP010000046.1 GCA_902775025.1 uncultured bacterium
TAATTTCTTCCTTTTCTTTTTGCTGTAAATGTGTTTGGTATCGACTTCCGAACCATTTTACGCACGTAGTGTGATTATTGGCGTAAGCACTCTACGAGGAATAATGTAATATAAAAATATTTATAAATCAAGAGGTGTAAGGGGTAAATATACAGATATTAATCGTGAAATTTATATAAAAAATCGTCATTCAGAGGAAAATGTTTGCAAGTTTGTATATAGATATTCACGGAGTCCGAAGAATCTCCAAAACATAGGTTAGCCACATGTCTAATAAAATGTTAAAATTTGTAATATATTTCTGTAAATTTTTGTAACGATTTTAAAAAAATATGTGAAAAGGTATTAAAAAAATATCACCCTGAATTTGAGTAATAATAAAATATTTGGTAATAAGGTGTAAAAGTCAAGTGGAAAGTTGATTTATTAGCCATGCAGTTAGAATTGAAATAATTACTTGAAAAATAATTGTTATGTATATTGCTATGAATTCATTCAAACGCGTTTTTTAGTTTTAAGGAGTATAAGAAACAACCTATGGGATAAGGGAGTCCAAAAGGTTGAATTTGTGCTATTTAGAATTAAATTATGACATTTAAACCACAAAACCTGTTCCTTCCCTAGGTGGAGGGGTAGGGTGAGGGGTTAACCCGTAAGGGAACCTCAAAACTACACAAATAGATAAGCTTCTATCACATAGACTAAAATCTATCACACAAGCGAGATCTATCACACATAATAGGAGAATAATAATATATGACTAATGGCAGAATATGTCCGTTAGAAGAAGTAAAGAGAGGATTAGTGTTTAACATAAAGGAGTGGACGAGACGGATGGTCTTACCTAGGTTGCTATGCGCACACTGTAGGCGCATGGAATAAATTGAAAATTCCTCCCTTATTAGGGAGGTTAGGTGGGTAACAACCCTACGGGGAAACGAATGACACCCATCCCAACCTTCCCTAAAGAGGGAAGGGGTTCCTCCCTTATTCAGGGGAAAAAGGGGAGGGAATAAAAAAGAAAATAAAATAGTGTATTAGATAAAATAAGGAGAAAAATTTATGGCAACGTACACATTTGATGTTACAGACAGAAACCAAACACAAGAAGGTGTTGCACAAAAAACTGATAGATTTGGCATTGATACCATAAAAATTAACGGTGCTAAATATGAAGATTTAGATTTTGAAATTAGTGGCAATGATCTGTTAATAAAGACAGGCGGTGAGACAATAGTATCGCTTATCAATTATTGCGATAGTACAACAGATACTTTTGCTGGTAAGACAAACCTAAGTTTATATTTATACTTGGGTTTAGAAACTGATGAAGATGCTAATTTCAAGGTTTTAGTAGAGATGAAAGGAACAAAGATTTCTGATGAACCTATTACATATACATATGCGCCTAATGGTTTAACATATAATGGTGATTATGCGGGTGAGGTATATACTGAACATGATATCAATAAAAGAGGTTCATATTCTGATGCATCAGGTGCTAATAATACTTGGGTTGTTGCTGATGGTACAACTAACGTCAGCGTATCTGACACAACACCGAGAAATTATGAAGGACCTTCATCTGATGTATATGTTGTCAATAATTTAGATAATTCTGTAGTGCAAGTTACAGATTATTATGAAGGTGAGGTAGAATTATTACCGGCAAATACAGTATATAGATATGATTCAGACTGGAATTATGTGCCGGTTGAAGGTGCTTATGCTTGTTCAAATTACGTAATGAGTAATGGTGTGTATAAAGAAGGTTGGCGCTTAGATCATGGTGTTGTTTATGATGGAGAGGAAGTTATAGAAAATGCCTATAATTTATCTTTTGAAGAAAGAATTGAAGATGAAGAGGGTGTTCATTATATAAATCACCTAAAATAGTATGATTCAAATAATGTAGAGATTACTGACGGTGAGACTTATTATACTTATTCTCATATAGTTAATCCAGACCAAGTGAATAGTGTAAATGATACCTTATATGTAAAGGAAGCTAGTGAAGGTATCTCGATTTTCTTTAATGTGTTATCAAGAGATTATGAAGAATATGAACATGATACTGGAAGTCTCAAGTATGAAACTGCTAGCGATTTAGAGATAACAAGTGCGGTTGATAATACCAAAGGTATAATTATTAAATATTATGCCGGATACACTGATGTATCCACTAAAACTTTTGGAGAAGGTAAAGGATATATTGAAAAAATAAGAGTAGGCGATAAGATTGTTAACATTGATATTGCTGCCTTAAAAACTAGTGTCCAAGATTACATTGATACTTTGGGTATAGGTAATTATAATAATGCTAAAGAGGTAATTGATTATGGTTCTCAAACTGAAAAAGAAGGTTTATTAGCACGTTATACATACACGCTTAACGACCTTGGCTTAACAGACCAATATTCAGCAAGTGAATTGACATTTACAAAATCAGGTGATGATTTAGTTATTTCACATGGTGAAAATTCTGAAACAAAAGAAGGTTTCTTTGCAGATTCTAAAAACACAACTGTTACAACATTCAATTCTGAATCAGGCATTTACGAAATCAACGAAGTTGCTGATTTGAATATGACTTATGATTTTGCAGTAGGTTGTGGAGACCAAACCATTACTTTAGGTGAAGAAAGAGATGTAGTATTAAACTTCATCTCTGATACAAGAGAAAAATATGTAAGTATCTATGCAGTATCTGAAGATGTAGAAAACGGTGCGATAACATTAACAAGAACAACTGGGAAACCAAATATGTCTGGTTCATTGTCAGATAAAACAATAGATAATTTGACAATAACTGACTACTTAACAAACGGCAAAGGTAAAGTAACATTTGACGGAGTTATCTTTAAAGACGAAGAAGCAACAATTTCTCTGATAGAAGATGCTATAAGTACGGATACAAGTAAAAACGTAGGATTGTATTTTGCACCACCTACAATAACACCAGGTGAAGAATACCAAGGAAGTTGGTTAAATGAAAGATTAGTAGGAACATCGTCAGCAGATATTATTTATGGAAATGGCGGTGATGATGTTATAGATGGTGGTAAAGGTAACGATACACTTTATGGCGGTGACGGAGATGATACAATCACAGGCGGTAAAGGTGATGATACTATCAAGACAGGTGCAGGCAACAATACTGTATTCTTCAATACTTCTGACTTCGGTAATGATATAATCGATACAACAGATAGTACTACTGATACATTCAACTTCACAGGTAGTTATTCATTAGATGCAATTAAAAATGCTGACTATTCTGCTGATGCCGATGGTAATTTGGTTGTTACATTGGATGAAAATAATTCATTTACAATTGCTAATTATATCAAACCGGATGGTAATGTTGATGAAGAAATCGCTAACAAGATTACTATTCAATCAGGCACTGAAGCAGAAACTCTTGCTCAAATTGATCCTGTAATTGAAATTGAAGGCAAATATGTAAGAGACAAAAAAGGCAGAATTTATGGTACTGACAACAATGACCTTATGAATGGTGACAAGATAAAAGACGGCAAAACATTGAATTCAACATTCTACGGAAAAGACGGTAAAGATACCATCATCTCAGGTAAAGGTAACGATACTATCTACGGTGGTGCTAAAGCGGATACATTCGTCTTTAGTGTTGGTGACGGTAAAGACACCGTAATGAATGAAGGTAAAGCTAATGGCGGTGACACACTAAGGTTCTATGGCATAAATGAAGATACTTACTTCTTAATCAAAGAAAGTGGTAAAGACCTGATTGTTTACTATGGAAATGAAGGTGATCAAGTTACTATCAAAGGTGCTTTAACGGATAATCACTCGGTTAAGAATATTGAAGTATATAATGAAAATGGTACAAAAACACAAGACATTGTAATACCGGGTAGTTCTTCTGAATCTACTGCTCCAATATTTACATTAGATGTTGAAGATTATGGTAAGAATAACGTTAAGGGTTCTGCTTATGCCGAATATATCGTTGGTAATACCAAAAACAACACTCTAAGAGGCGGCGGCGGTAACGACGTTATCTTCGCTAACCAAGGTAATAATACTATTTACGCTGATTCAAGAGCTGATGACAATGTTACTGTTTATTCCGGTTCCGGAAATGATAAGTTGATTGCAGGTAAAGGTAAGGATACACTTGTTCAAATCGATATGCATGGTGATGATACTATCAACTTTAACAAGGACGGTATAGTTACTATTGATTTAACAGGTCTTACCGGAACTGTATCATTCTCTGAAAGCGGTAAAAACTTGATTATTAATGATACATACACAATGCATGGCGGTTTACCAAGTGTAGAACATACAACTGTTGCTAACTACTTGAAGAATGCAGACCTTGCTAGTAACGTATTAATCAAATACAGTACTACTACTGATGCTATAGCATTAAAAGAATATGTAAAATTGATGCAACAAGATACAGACTACAATGCTCTTGTTCTTGGTAATAAAAACTTGGCTAAAAACCAAACTGTTAACGGTTCATTCTTAGACGAAAAACTTGTTGGGGGTATTAAGAACGATACTCTTAAATCAGGTGCCGGTGTTGATATCTTAGAAGGCGGTCAAGGTAATGACAAGTTGTATGGTAACATCTCTAATAAGGTTTACACAGATGCATCTAACGCTAAGACATTTGTATTCAATGTAAATGAGTATGGAAATGGTGACGGTCAAGACGTTATCTATGATGCTAAGGCTGCTGATAAAATTCAAATCAACGGGGCTGATGCCGATAATATCATATACACTAAGAACGGTAACAACCTGATTATTCAATATACTAATAAATTCGATGCTAAAGGCAGAGCTCTTGACACAATTACTGTTGTAAATTACTACAAGACAGGTATTGGTAATTCAATAAAAGACCTTGTAATAAATGGTACTTCAAAAGACTTGACTACTGAAGCGAGAGTATACTATGGTTCACGTAACGCCAAAGGAGTTGAACTTAATGATTACTACAATATCGCAGGTGCAGTTACAACTGCTGATAAGGGTGGTAATGACAAGTACGATGTAATTGCTACATCAGGTAATATTACTATTAATGAAACAGTTGCGATAGAGAAATCAAATGATACATACAACATCAAGGGTGAAGGTAATGCTACAAGTTATGCAAATGTAACTATAAATGATACTTTCGGTAATGATGCATACAATGTATTTGGAAACGGGTATAAAGATGTTATTGTAACTGATAATAAAGGTACTGACAAGTACAACTTTACAGGTAATGACTCTTATGCAACTGCTGATATTACTGATATGGGTAACTCAAATGATAAGTACACAATATCAGGTAACAATCGTAAAGGTGATATCACAATTGATGATTTTGGCGGTAAGGACAGTTACTCTATCTCAGGTAACAATACAGCAACGAATATAACTATTTATGATCATTTATCAACTGATCCGAATGCTAAGAAGGATGCAAACAATGATACTTACTCTATTTCAGGTAAGAACAGAACAGGTTATATCGAGATTGTTGATGAAGGTGGAGATAACAAGTTCAATATCAAGTCAACAGGTAAATCGGTAACTGAAATTACATCTGGAAGCATTATTGATGGTGAAAATGATGAAGAAATTATAATTGCAGGTAATGACACATACTCAGTTTCTACTATCAAAAACGGTGAAAAGGTTGTTATCGATGACCTAGGTGGTGATAAGGATACATTGATTGTTTCTAACTTGAATAACAAGACTATTGCTATGATGTTCAACTGGGATAAGAATGGCAATATAGCTGAAGATGATAATGCAAATAACTTGTATATTTCAGGTAAAGATTGCAAGGGTGGTATAACAGTTGAAAACTACTTATCAACAGGTAAGATTGAAACAATTAAAGCTGGTAGTAAGGCAATTGATGTAAATGCTATAGCAACTGATGCACTAAGCCAACAAGTTGCAACTTGGTTAAAATCAAATACTGACTTTGCAGATGTAAATGCTGTATTTGAAAATGGTACTGATGCGGATATAGCTTCATTAATGGCTCAAATTTATCAATAGTGAGTAGCGTGTAGGGTGGAGCTCGCTCCACCAACATAACATCAGTCTGTAGATTGGGTGAAACCCAACAAAAATCTAAGCCAAAAGGCGGGATTTATTCCGCCTTTTGGCTTGTTTATGTAAGTTATGGCGATTCTTCGGGGGTAAAATGGATATTTCCCCCTCTGAATGACGATTGTTGTACAATTTTACGAACTGTATAATTTTTATTTACCCCTGAATGACGATTTATCGTACCTATATTACGAAAAAACGTAATATATATATTTACCCCTCCCCCTTTTTGTTAAAAAATGATAACATTTGTCTATATTTTTTATTTATGCAATTATATTCATGATAATATCGTATTAGATTAAGTTAAGAGAGTATAAAAAATTGAATCTGACTATCCAAAAATATATATTGCTATTCCTTTTTGTGTTTTTTATCAATATCCCAAGTACAATGGCAGTTGATGATGTAAAACAAAATCAGGAAGTTAATGTAGAAGTAAACGAAAACAAGCCAAAGCTTGTTACTAAAATTAGCTTTGATGATGTTTTAGCGAAAGCTAAAGATCATTCTTATGATTTGCAAATCGCTGATTATAATATTCTTATATCCAAGCAAGGTGTTAGAGGCGCACGTTCCGAGTATTTCCCAAAACTTAATTTTAGTGCGGGTACAGAATACACAAAGAACTTTCGTGACGCCAGAGAAACTACGGTTATGTCAATCGGTGATGCGTTCATTAACCCATACACCCGTTATCAATCAGTTTTGGGCATAAATGTAGGATACAACCTTTTCGACTTTGGTGTAAGAGGCGGAAACTTAAAAATTGCTAAAGAAGATGTATTATTAAAAGAACTTGAAACAAAAGAAAAGCTTCAAGAAATGAACTTAACCCTTCTTGACAGTTATACAAAAATTTTAATGACTTCTAAACAAATTGAACAGAACAAAGAAATTCTTGCTCTTGAACAAAAAAACCTTGAATTGTATGAAAGATTATATGCGGCTAAGGAGATTTCCAAAACCGAATTAAACAGTTCAAGAGTAAAAGTAAAAACTGCAAAAAATAAAATTAGTGATTTGATGTCAATAAAACAAGATTCTTTGAATTGGCTATCTTTCTATACAGGTGATGTTTATGATATAAATAATCTTCAAATAGCTGAACTAAAGAAACCAAATTTTGATGTTTTGGCATTTAAGGATTATACAAAAAGCATTACTTGGAAAATTCACGAAAAGAATATTAGAAAAAAAAGAACTTGAACTCGGTGTAGTAAAACGTAATAATTATCCAAAAATTACTGTTTACGGAAGATATTATTTGTATGGTTCGAATTTAAACAGCTATCCGAGAGCTTTAGGAAACATCGAACCGTCAAACTTTTCTGTCGGTGCTTCTTTAAATATGCCATTGTTTGACGGCATGAAAAACAGAGCTAATATTCAAAAAACTGCATTAGAGTTAAAACAGCTCCATGTTGAAAGAGATAAGGCAATTGCTCAACTAATGACAAGATTAGCAAGTATGCGTACAAATCTTATTTATTTAGATGAACAAATTACTGAAAATAATGAAGCAATAAGTGAACTTACTGACAAAGAAAAATCTGTCCGCAAGCTTGTTTCAAAACGTGTTGCTTCTCCTATAGAAGGTAACGAAGCTAAAATTGATTTATTAAATCAGCAAATTGAATTGGACAAAAATTCAATAAATAAAATTGCTATTACAAAAGGTATCGAAATTTTAACGGAAGAATATTAATTAATTCAGTATAAAAGGACAAAAAATGACCGAGCAAGAACAACAAATTCAACAAGAACAAAAAATTCCAAATAACGTTAATACAGGACTTATATCTTTAGAGATAGTTGCAAGAATGAATAATGTCGATATTGATATGAGAGGTATTGTTCGTGAATACGGTATCTCTACGGCAGATATCCCGCCTGAAGAGATTATAAGAATTGCAAAGAGCAAAGGATTTAAGATTAAAAGAAAAAATATCAAGTTAAAAGATATTTCTGCTAAGTATCCTATGCCTGCAATTATTCAGTTAAAAGATAATACTTATCGTGTTTTATTAGGCTTAAAACCTGATGAGAACAGAGCACTTACAATTACACCGCTAGCAAAGCATCCTGAGAGTCATACTTATGAAGAACTTCAAGAACAAATGATGGGTTATGTGCTTATCTTAAGTCATAAAAATGCAATAAGCGATGTTAAATTCGGGTTCAAATGGTTCTTTAATGAAATATTCAAGTATAAAAAAATTATAGGACAAGTTTTATTAGGTTCTTTTGTTGTTCAGTTGTTTGGTTTGGTAACACCGCTGTTTACTCAGGTAATTTTGGATAAGGTTTTGGTAAACAGAACAATTGCAACTTTGGATGTTCTAGCATTTGCATTTGTTGTAGTTGCAATATTTGAGCTGCTTTTAAATTTATCCAGAAACTATATTTTTATTCATACAACAAATAAAATAGATGCTAAACTTGGTGCAAAATTGTTTAAACATTTGTTCCAGTTGTATTATGTATATTTTGAAAACAGACAAGTTGGTAACATTGTTGCCCGTGTTCGAGAATTAGACAGAATCAGAGAATTTATTACAAACAAATCCGTTTCGGTTTTGATTGATGCATTTTTCTCAACAGTTTTCTTGGCAATAATGTTTGTATATAGTCCAAAACTTACTTTTATTTCTTTAGGATTTTTAGCAATAATAGGATTAATATATGTAACAATTACTCCTGAACTTCGTTTAAGATTGGAAGAAAAATTCCAAATGGGTGCTCATTCAAATTCTTATCTTGTTGAATCTGTTACAGGTGTTCAAACTGTTAAATCACTTGCAATTGAAGGCTCAATGTTTAGGAAGTGGGAAGAAAAACTCGGTAAGTATTTGAAAGCAAGTTTCAATCTTGCGATAATGGGCAATTTTACGGGTTCAATCTGCGGATTTTTACAAAAGGCAATGACAATAGCAATTCTATATGTAGGTGTAATGCTTGTTATAGAAAATAAACTTACAATAGGTCAATTAATCGCATTCCAAATGTTTTCCGGACAGTTCTCAGCACCTATGCTTAGACTTGTAGGCTTGTGGAATGAATTCCAGCAAACACTATTGGCGGTTGATCGTATCGGCGATATTTTAAACAGTCCTGTTGAAATTCAGTCAGGGAACGCTATTACATTGAATCAAGTTCACGGTGATATAAAGATTGATAATTTGTCGTTCAGATATAATGTAGATGCACCCATGGTTTTGAATAATATAAATTTAGAGATAAAAGCCGGTGAAAAAATCGGTTTTGTCGGTCGATCAGGGAGCGGTAAATCAACCATTACTAAGCTTATCCAAAGACTTTATTATACAACAGAAGGTACAATTTATATTGACGGTATTGATATTAGAAACATTAACCCTGTTTGGTTAAGAACGCATATTGGTATCGTTTTACAAGAAAACTATCTGTTCTCGGGAACAATTAGGGATAATATTGCGCTCCCTAGACCGAATATGCCTATGGAAGGAATTATTCAGGTTGCTCAAATTGCAGGAGCTCATGAATTTATCTCTAAAATGCCTAAAGGGTATGATACAGAGGTAGGTGAACGTGGTTCAAGCTTATCAGGCGGTCAAAGACAAAGAATCGCCATTGCACGTGCTTTAATATCTAATCCGAGAATTTTAATCTTTGATGAAGCTACATCAGCTTTAGACTATGAATCAGAAAGAATTATTCGTGATAATATGGCTATGATATCCAAAGGCAGAACAACAATTATTATTGCCCACAGACTTTCAACCATTAAAGATTGTGATAAGATTGTATGCTTTGATAACGGTTATATTGTTGAAGTAGGAACCCACGAACAATTATTAAGCCATGACGGATATTACAAAAAACTTTATGAAGCTCAACTTGGCTAATTCTATAAAAAGGAGTTAAGATGAAAATTTTAGATAAAATAAAAGATTTGATTTTACCGAAAGAAAGTGATGATTCGCATGAATTTAAGCCTATTTTGGCAGAGATTGAGGATAGTCCGATTAATCCTATAGGTAACACTATGTTTTGGGTAATCATTGTATTCATGGTTGTTGCAGCACTTTGGATGTATTTTGGTAAGGTTGATATTGTTGTAACTGCAAGAGGCATGATTATACCGACAGGTGAAGAAAAACTTATTCAATCATTGGATAAAGGTGTTGTAACAACTATATCAGTAAAAGAAGGTGAGTATGTTCAAAAGGATCAAATTGTGGCAATAGTTTCTCCTGCAGAACACGAACCGGGGTTGGAATTGAATAATTTAAGAGAAGAAATGGCAAGAGTTTCCGAACAGCTTGCGGCATCAAGAGTAAAATATTCTATTGCAAAAGCTAATAAAGACAGACTGGAAACAGTCAGGGATATTATTCCTCAGCAAAGGTATGATGATGCTGCTAAAGAAGCAACTGAATTATCTCATAATATTTCAGCTCTTAGCGCTTCACTCACAGAACTTAATAACAAAAAACTTCAATTAGAAAAACAAAAACAAATTTTAAGAAGCCCTATTGACGGGTATGTTAATAAGATATTGGTTCATACGATAGGCGGTGTTGTTACTCCGGCAGAAAAAATAATGACAATTGTACCAAAAGATGCTAAAATGCAAATAAAGGCAAAGGTTTTGAACCAAGATGTCGGTTTTATTGAACCTAATATGCCGGTTTCGATAAAAGTTGATACATATAACTTCCAAAAGTACGGTATTTTAGATGGTGTCGTTACTATTGTTTCACCGAACAGTATTGAAGACGAACACCTTGGACCTGTTTATGAAGTTTATATAGAGCCTAAAAACACAACATTGTTGGTTGAAGGAAAAGAACAGAGCATAAAGTATGGTATGTCAACAACAAACGAAATTAAGATTGGTAAGAGAAGGATTATCGAATTCTTTATTTATCCTTTGATAAAATATATGGATGAAAGTATAAAGGTAAGATAATAGCGGAGGAGAAAACATGTCTGACGAACAGAATAGCGTAAAAGAAGAAAAAAAATGCAATAAAAAACTTGGAATTGTATTAATCGTATTGTCATTAGTAATGTCATTTGCTGCA
>CACYKP010000047.1 GCA_902775025.1 uncultured bacterium
ATGTCTGACGAACAGAATAGCGTAAAAGAAGAAAAAAAATGCAATAAAAAACTTGGAATTGTATTAATCGTATTGTCATTAGTAATGTCATTTGCTGCACTGGGACTTTCTGTTTATAATACCGTTACCTTAAATAACGGTGCTGCACAAGCAAACGGCGGCAAAGTTTTAATATCAAAGAAGTATGATAAAGGTCAATCATTAGCAAAAGCTTACAAAAAACAAAAACCTGTAGTAGTATTTTTCTATGCAGATTGGTGCGGTTTCTGTCAAAGATTTGCGCCTACTTTCTATAAGGTTACGAAAGATAGAGAGATAAAGAAAAAATTTGCAGTTGCTTATGTAAATTGTGATAAGCCTGAAAACAGAGGATACATGGAGCAGTTTAATGTTCAGGGATTTCCGACAGTTTATGTAATCAATAATGACAGAAGTAAAGTTCAATTAGAAAATAATACATTCTTTAATGAAGATAGTGCAGATGTAATTAAAACAAATATGCTTAATATTATAAAAGAAAATGATTAATAATATATATTAGTTTATTGTTTTAAAGATGTGGCAGATGAATTTTTCATCTGCCGCATTATTTGTAAAAAAACTCCAAAATCAAAACCACTCGCCTTAGAGGAGAGGGCAAGGTGAGGGGTAAATATTGTTTACGTTTTTCAAATATGCCACGCTCAACCGTCATTCTTGTATATGTTACATAATTCGATGACAAAAGTGTAGAATTCAAGATTTGGAGTTGATACGTTAATTCGTCATTCTGAGCAAATTGTCTTTTTGTTTTTATGTTTGTTTGTACGAAGTGCGAAGAATCGCCATAACTGTTTTTGAAAACGTTTTAGAGATTCTTCGGTTTGCACCTCAGAAAGACGTCAATGTGTACGTCAAACAGACACGTCATCCTGAGCCGTCAGGCGAAGGATCTTATTATTGCATAAAATGTCAAAGATTCTTCATGCACCTCAGAAAGACGTCAATGTGTACGTCAAACAGACACGTCATCCTGAGCCGTCAGGCGAAGGATCTTATTGTAGCGGAAGATGTCAAAGATTCTTCACTCCTGAAATGTTATTGGGTTCAGAATGACGGCAAGTTATGTAGGTCAGGCTGCGCCTGACAATAACTAATCATTCATATCCATTTACTTAATGTTTTCATGATATCTTCGTATGCATCAAGATTTTTTTCAGGCAGAGTGTTTATAATTTTCAACAGATTAATTTTTTTTTCAGAGTCGTTTTCATTTATATTCAATCCGAATTCGTAAAGTGGAATATTTAAGAGTTCGACCATTTTTAGGAAGTTATCGAGGGCGGGGAAGTTTTTTCCTGTTTCGATTTTGCTGAGGTGTTTTTCGCTGATTCCGATTCTTTCAGCGAACTCAAATTGAGTCATGCATGCTTTTCGTCTGTAGTTTTTAATTATTTTAGCGATGTGTTCTTTGTCGCAATATACCATAAAACGCTCCTGCCCTTCTATATATTAGATTAGTTTATTATTACATCCACAAAAACAATACATGTGATTACAAAGATATAAAGTAATCATACATGTTGACTTTGAATACATTTTGTTTAGTATGTTTTACATAAAAGGTAACACATGTGATTAGTTTAATATATTTTAAAACATCTTAAATTGGCAATATTGGTTATTAAAACCGTTTAGATATGGGATTGTAATTATACATGATTAGTTTTAAATAGGAGTTCAAAATACGAAAGGAGAAAAATTTATGGCAAATGAAACAAGTTATTCTTGGGATGGAGCAAGTACTTCTACAATATCCTCTAATGAATATGGTAGGATAAATTTTGATAGTACTGTTGATAAAGTAGAAACACTAGAAAATGGTGATTTAGTAATTTCTAAAGGCGAAAATTCGCTAACAGTTACTGGTTACTATGATGAAGAGACTAAAAAAATTAAAAACGATTCTGCTGAATTAAACTTGAATTATCCAACAGATAGCGTTAATAGATTGACTTTGGATCTTAATAATAATACTATAACTAATTCTTATGGTGATACACCTGACAGTTTGTCTATAGCTAATTTAGATAAATTGGTTCAATTTTCAAAGATTATTGATGGTAAATTAGCTTATAAATTCTATATTAATGATAAACTAGCAAATTTAAATCCAAATGTAACTTCCGGTGCAGTAAAAATAGAAGAATTTTTATTTGATACAAACGGTGGTGATAATATCACGTTGGCAGAACTACCGGAAGACAAACACTATGCACAATATTATTTGACAGAGGGTGATGATACACTAAATATAACCGGTGAGTACGGCGATCCGAATAGTGATGTAAAAATTAATCTGGGAAGTGGCATAAAGACTATAAATATTAAAAATGAAGCAGGTGACAATCATGTTTCTGCATCAATCGGTGTCAGCGGTGTAAATAATACAACTAAAACAAACATTAATATTGATAGAATTGATGATTATTCAACTTTATATTCAACTAAAAATAAAAATGAAACACTAAATGTTCAAGGATATATTGAAGGTGTTGGAAATAGAAACCTAAGTATAAACTTGAAAGATTTGGAAAGTAACAAATTATATATAAACGATAAGGTTGTAGATTATGTAAATGACGAATCCGCTTCCAGAGATGATAGTGCAAGTGAAAACGGCAAAATTTACTATGCTACACAGGCAAAGAATACAACTATAAAATCTGGTGTAAAAGATGATGTAATATTGGCTTGGGGTTCAGAAGAAAATACCATAGTTGATAATGGTGGTAATAATATAATTAAGACGAATACAGGAGTTGGAAATATTACTGTTGGTTCAAATGAAGATGATGCAACAAAATATGTTAATAAAATTACTACAGGCGGTGCTAATGATGTAATAACGCTTAAGAATGATACAAACATTGTTAGCACCGGTCGCGGAAATGATACTATCAATATAAAAGGCGGTATAAATACTGTTAACGCCGGAGCAGATAATGATACTATCAATATAGAAGGTGGTACAAATACTATTGTAATAGCATATACTCTTTCAGGTAAAGCGGGTAGTGACGTTATCAATGGTGCAAGCGCAAATGATACACTTAAATTTGTAGAAGGTGATTACGGCTCTAACTTTACAGACCTAACATTTGCAAAATCAGGTGATGACCTTACGATTACAACAACTGACGGTAGTATAACAACAGTCAAAGACTTCTTCACATCAGAATCAAAAATTGATAGCATTGTTACAAAAGAACAAACAGATGCTCATTCACTTCTTTCTGATGCTACTATCAACGTAACTGTAGCAGATGGTGAAACTTATAACTCAACTGATTACAAAGAAATTATCACAGTAACAGGAAAAGCTACTATTGTAGATTTGAAAGATGAAGATACAATCAAATTCGCTTCTGAGGCAGAACTTACATACACAGGTGATGAAAAGGATTTAACAATCTCTGACGGTACAAATTCTGTAACTGTTTCTGATTACTTTGAATCTGATGATTCTGCTTTCAAATTACAAATAGGTGATGGTGAAGCTTTTGGTATTGATACTGTTCCTCACTCTATTATTGAGCGCAATATTACAATATCCAGCGATTATGTTGCAACTGATTATAAAGAAAACATTACTGTTGTTGGTGCTGCAGCTATAAGCGGTATCAAATCAGATGACAGTGTCGTATTTGGTTCTGAAGCAGAATTAAAATACTCTACAATAGATAAAAAAGATTTAGTAATATCTGACGATAAAAATAATGTTACTGTTACTGTTTCTGATTATTTGAATAATCAAGAAGAAAGCAATTTCTCTATTGTTCAAGGAGAAACTTCTAAAAGGGCAAGTGATCTTGATCCTATGACATTCACTTGGAAGATTACTCCAAACGGACTTGATGAAAATCACGGTTACACAAGTACAAAATATAATGAAGTAATTGAAGGCGACAAGTACGCAAATGTTTATACCGCAGGAACAGCTGACGGCGGCGCTATCGGTCATGATACTTTAGTAAAATTTGACAACAAGGATTCTATCCAATTTAGTCAAATCGGTATGCAATATGGCGGTTTTGATTCATCAACAGGGAAAGTGCACATTAATGTTTATGCTTCTACAAAATTTGATGATTTGACATTTACAAGAAGTGATGATGCTTTAATTATCTCAAAAGATGCAAACAATGATATAACTATTGATAACTTCTTCACTACAAAGAATGCATTAGACAAAGTTGTTACCTACAAGGGTGAAACCAGCATGGATTTAACACAAGCAGAAATTAACTCAACTTTCAATCCAGCTAATGCAGGTTTGAGCCTTCAAACAAATTCTATCAAGAAGGATGCAACAGTTAATGTAGATTTATCTTCCGAAAGTCCTTATGTAGGTACTGCATATAATGAAAAAGTTACAGTTACAGGTACAGGTAAAGTTAAAGGTGAAGTAAGCGGTCTATCTAAAGCTGATACTGTAGTTTTGGGTGAAGATGTAATCAGTTATGCAAAAGACGGAAATAAATTAACTATCAACGGTAATAATAAAACTATTGAAGTTACAGATTTCTTCAAAAAAGGCGGAGATTTTACATTCTTTGTTCACGAAAATGATGAAGCAGCTACAGTAATTAAAGACCAAAACATTGATGTTGCTATGGCAGAAAAAGCAACTTCATACAAAGGTTCTGCATTAAATGAAGTAATCTCTTCAACAGAAAATAACGAAACATTCAACATGGGAACAGGTAAAGACACAATCAAATTTGATTTATCAAAAGGTATTGGTGAAGACGTTATCACTGCAAACAAAGGTGAAAAACTTAACTTGCAATTCTTCGAAACCGTAATTACCGATAATGTATCTTCTGAGGTTCCAATAGTAATAAAACCGGAGAATTATTCTATAGTCGGTAAGGATTTAGTGTTAACATTTGATGATACTCCTGCAACTGAAGAAACACCTGCAATCAAGAACAAAGTAACAATCAAGAATGCAGCATCTAAGGATTTAGGCGCAGATATTTTTGTTAATGGTACAGATATCTATAAAGATCCTGAATTTACTATCTTTACTTTCTATGAAGATTCCGTTAATAAAAAAGGTGCTATTACAGGTACTGCAGTTTCTGATGAGATTAATGTTCAAAATTACGAATCACCAAACGGTGTTAATGGCGTTAAGATTAACTCAGGTTCAGGTAGTGACCAAATCACAGGTTCTTACTACAACGATACAATCAACGCTAAATCACTTGCAGGTCAATCAGCTACAATTACCGAGTATGGCGGTTCTAACAAGATTACTACAGGCAAAGGTAATGATGTTGTAACAACAATGAATTATTCATCAAACAACATCAATGTTGGTGCAGGCAATAACACAGTTACACTAAACAGCATCGGTACTAACAAAGTATCCGCAGGCGCAGGTAATGATACAATTTATGCAGACCAAGGTACTAATACTATTAAAGCAGGTAACGGAAACAACGTTATCGGTGTCGGCGGTACTGCTACTTGGATTGAAAGTGAAAATAAATACAAATTTGAAGCTAATCAACAACCTGCAAGTAGTGTTAACAAAATTACAACAGGCAAAGGTGCTGATTCAATTGGTATCTTTGGCGGTAACAACACTATTAATACAGGTGCAGGCAGTGATGTTGTTTCATTATACGGTGGTAGCAATATTGTAACTTCTAAATCCGGTAAGAAAGATAAAGCAACATTCAATATTGCAGGCGGTGAATATAACAAAGTTACATCAGGCTCAGGCGTTGATATATTCAATATCACAGGCGGAGACAGAAACGTGATTAATAGTGGCGCAGGTAATGATGAATTCTATATTACAGGCGGCTCAAGAAATGTTATAAACGGTGGCAAAGGTAATGACATTTATGACCTGTCAAACTTCTCTGCTTCTGCTAACAACGACTCTATCATAGTTACCGATACTGCAGGAAGTAACACGTTCAAATTTGCTGACAGGTTCAATCTGTTCTTTGATGTAAAAATAAACAAAAATTATGCAAAGAATGGTAAATATACAGTTGGTAAAGAATTCTTCTTTGAAGGTACATCAGGTACAGGTACAAGTGCAACAAATTATGAAATTGATGTTATTGCAAAGAATTCTAAGTCAATGACTGATATCAGAGTCGGTGATAACAAATATGCATTGAACGTTGACGGACTTGCTCAATCGGTTGCAAGCTGGTTAGGTTCAACAAGTAATATATACGGCTTTAATTCAGCGTTAGACGTTCTAAAAGCTGAGTCAGCTCTTGGTGTCGATAATAATAACGGCTCTTTGACATCAGTTTTTGCAGCTGGTTCAGATAGTTGTTATGCACCAATGCAGGTTTAATAAATTCAATTTGTGTAAGGTGCATCAAATTTGATGCACCTGCACTTAAACAAGGCTTTTATGTTGATTTATTCAACATAACGCAATTGAATGAATGATTAGGCTATTCTTCCAAGAATAGCCTTTTTTTTATTTATATCGCAATTTTACAATTATGCTCATAAACCCTCGCCCTGCGGGAGAGGTAGGGTGTGGGGGCAATAGAAACAATTCGCAATAAATGCTTATATAGAATTTAATCGAACATAATATAAATATTCATAATATGACTTCTTAACTTCAATTAATCAAATGAAACAGACGTAACAGGTTAGCAGTAGGGTAGGTCGGCATTACTATGCCGACAAAATATCTGAGTGTAAACTATGTATCGCCATAACTTTTGAATACTTTTTAAAAGTATATTTTGTCAATTTCTGAATGTTAAAATACTTTATATAAATATAGGGAATAAATTGTATTATGTTTGCAAGAATAGGACAAAAAGCTCTTGAATTCACATCTGCATCGCTTAGAACAGGTATAAGACGATCTTCCGCAGCTATGACTAACAGTGTGGAAATTATGTCTGATACAGTACAATTCGCTTCACAGCGAGTTAAAAATCTCAGGTTCTATAACTCTTGCGGTGTTAGAAATCATTTATTTAGCTTTGGTAAAAATGGGGAAATTAATATTGATAAACGAGTTTACGGTTCAGAGGATTTACAATTCTTAGAGCATATTAAAAACGGTCATTATATACAACCCAAAATTTATCCTGAAGGGACGTTACATTGTACAATGGAAGGAATTGAGCAAAGTAACAAACTTGCAAAAGACGTTATATTAGAAAAAGATAAGTTTATTGACGGATATCGTTATAGCGGCTGCAATGCAAGATTTGATAGTTTCGGAAGAAATGTTTCACGGTTTAAAAATGGCAATCAGGAAATTATTGTAATTGATAAAACTTTAGATGAAACTCTTGTTAAAACAATAAATACTTTTAAAAACAGAATTTACGGAAAGACTTTAACAGAAGAACAAAAGATTAAAGAGTTGATGAAGTTTGTTGATGAAGTTTTCTCCGTTAGTAAATCGGGAGAAGAAACTTCTAAGTATGTTGCAAATATTATGACAGGACAACAAGCCGAGGTTCTGTTAGGTGATATTATAAACAGTGGTGCGGGTATGTGCCGTCATCGAGCATTATTAACCAAATTATTAGCTGATGAAGTAAATATTAAATGCCGGTTTGTACAAGGTTATTACAACAGTGGCGGACATGCATGGAATGAAATTATTACAAAGGGGGATACATATTTATTTGATGCTATGCATGGAAATATATTCAGTATTGGCAATACTTCCAGAAATATTGTTCCGCAAGTATTTTCATATAAAATAACAAATCCAAATAATACTAATAAATTAATCCCAAAATATTTTGATGATAATAGTACTATAGGTGTTATTTACAGGTGTTTAAATCATAAAGTGCCGATAACAACCGGCGAAGCAATATTAACACCGACATCAAACGGTTATTGTATTAAGCCGTTAAGTGATAATGTTTTAATTAACGGAGACAAAATTGCAGGAGTTAAAGAATTGTCTTATGGAGATTTTGTTAATTTAAAAGATGTCGGATTTCAAATTATTTAATAACAAAAAGTTCGAACTCTGAAACCCATTATCGTTCCTAATATTATTAAGTTTGTAGGTTGAGCCTGTAGTGTGTGCTATTATTATAAAACAACAGTCGGTTTGAGAATTTTGAACAGAGATTTTGAGAAAATTTTAAGAAATTCGCAAAAAAAATTTTTTACAAGTTTTGTAATATTATATGGTATGTAAAAATAATAGGATATAAAATGCAAATACAAAAAATTCATTACAATTATAATAACATTGTTAATTCCGGTAAAAATCAAAATACATCTAGATTTTACAATGTTAGTTTTGAAGGTGGTAAACAAAAATTAATTTCAATATCAACAGATTCATTTAAATTTGAAAGTGCCAAAAAAATATATTCAAAAATACAAAAGTATTTAAAACTCATAGGAAATAACGGCAGCATAGAAAATATAAAAGTAATGAGTGATAAATGGACTCATACTTATACTCTTATTGATGTATTTAAACATTTAGGTGAAGAGGCAGATTTATTGTTATCTATAAATAAAAAACCTGATAAAACTCATATAAATCTATCAAGAAAATTACCTGGTAAACAAATGAAGATGACAGTATTAGATGCTTTAATTGATAAAAACGGACAAATGATTAATGGTAGTTTTCCTCCAGAACATCTAAATTTTGAACGAAATGGAGCAAATGTAAGACGAATGATACGCAAAGGAAAACAATATCTACCTGTAGGTACAAATGATAAAGAATGGGATTTTTTAGGGCAAAGAGTTGGATCTAATATAAAAGAAGATTTTGTTTATAATCGTACCATATTGGAAGAAGATAACTCAGCCGGTGGAGCTTTTGAAATATTTCTAGAATTTGCAAGACTTAAAACATCAATATTTTAACAATGGTGAATATAAATAAGACTTCATTACAGGTCTTTTTTAAAATGGGGCGAGTAGTGGAATTTGTCTTGGATTATTGGCAGTTCGTAAACTTTCATTCGTTAAATTTCTCTTACGAGAAATAGTCACTCATTACAGTTTCCTCACTGGGACTGCGTTCCGGTTCGCATATGCTTCACTTCAGCCTTGCCAAAATCCGCCGAACCCACAGAAAGTGCGTTCTCATTGTATTGTATCTTGCAGTTTGAGTATTATTAACAGTCCCCGCGAGTCGAATTTGAACCAAACTTTGATTTAGAGAATACGAGAAACGAACTCATATTCTTTGATTATGATTAATCGAAAAACTTTGTTTTTCAAAAAAATATTTTTTACATTACCACATTAACTCTGTTTTAATCACATTTCAAGTCATTTAACTTCTTCTTAATATCTTTTCATAATAATTATGCAAATGCTAGTTTATCAAGCAAATAGTATATTGGAGGCTACTTTTTAATAAATTTAATAGCCGAAAAATATTGATTTTTCGTTCAAAATCTGCATAATTATTACGAAGAAATGTTAATAAAAAGAATGTATTTGTGCTAATATTGCGATATGACTACACTTTATGACTATTGCAAAGAAAATAATAAAGAATATTTGCTTGATGAATGGGATTACGAATTAAATATAAATATTGATCCGCATATTGTTCGTGCTAGTAGTCTTAAAAAAGTGTGGTGGAAGTGTACTAAGTGCGGATATAAATGGGAAACAAAAATTACAAATAGAACTCATCAGCACACAGGTTGTCCCGCCTGCGCAGGTTCAGTTTTGATAGTTGGCAAAAATGACTTAGTTACTAAGTTCCCAGAAGTAGCAAAAGAATGGAATTATGAGAAAAATGCTGATATTTTACCTCAAAATGTAAGACCTGGCTCTCATCATAAATTTTGGTGGAAATGTTCAAAGTGTGGGAATGAATGGCTAGCAAGTCCCAATAACAGAACAAATCATCTTTCAAAATGTCCCGCATGTACCCATGCAAGCGGTCATGTTAAAGGAAAAACAGACCTAGCTACTAGTCATCCTGAATTGATTAAAGAGTGGCATCCGACAAAAAACAATGATATAACTCCAGACAGCATTAAAGCAGGCAGTAGCAAAAAAGTTTGGTGGCTTTGCCCCACATGCGGGAAAGATTGGCAAGCCTCTATATATAGTCGTGTAAGAGGAGGAGCTTGTCCACATTGTTGGCATACAAGTCAAACTTCTTTCCCCGAACAAGCTATTTTTTACTATATTAAAAAAATTTTCCCAGATGCAATTAGTAGGTATAAAGCTCCTTTTTTAGGACGAATGGAATTAGATATTTTTATACCAAATATAAATTTTGCAATTGAATATGATGGTAAAGCTTGGCATAAGGAAGACAAACGTAAAAGTGAGCAAAAGAAATATCAATGTTGTAAAAAAGAAGGGATTAAACTTATAAGAATCAGGGAAAAAATTGCACCTCTAGGTTCAGATATATCAGATGAAGAATATGGTATAACAAAATTAAACGATAAGGAAAGTTTGGAAGAAACAATTAAAGATATAATTAAAAGAATAAATTTTGTACATAAACATATCAATATTAATTTAGATAAAGATGAAAATGAAATTCGTTCCATGTATCAAGGGAAAATAAACGATTCTTTGAAAGATCTTTACCCAAATATTGCAAAGGAATGGCATCCTACAAAAAATGGTAATTTATTACCTACTCATTTTCACTACGGCTCAGAATATAAAGCTTGGTGGTTATGTCCAAAATGTGGATACGAGTGGCAATCAACTATAAAGCACAGAACAAGAAAAAATGCAAATGGTTGTCCCCAATGTTCGCACCAAGTTTTAGTCGTAGGGAAAAATGATTTAGCTACCACACATCCGCACTTAGCTCAGGAATGGCATCCGACGAAAAATGGGAATGTAACCCCTAAAGATGTTATAACAGCAATGGGAAAGAAATTTTGGTGGAAATGTTCAAAATGTGGGTATGAGTGGCTTGCTACGATAAATCACAGAAAAGCTTCCAACTCAGGTTGTCCATTATGTGCTAATAAAGTGGTTGTCACAGGAATAAATGATTTAGAAACAAAGTTTCCCGATATATCACAAGAATGGGATTATGAAAAAAATGCTCCACTAAAACCAAATCAAGTTCTAGCAGGCTCAAATAAAAGAGTATGGTGGATTTGTTCTATTTGCGGTAAATCTTGGCAAGCAACGATAGTTAGTAGAACACATTATAATAGAACAGCTTGCCATAGTTGCAATTTGACAAAAGGTAGAAAACGTGTATCAAAAAATGATAATCAATTACATCTTAATTTTGATAATGATTGATACTTACGCTTTTCCCTTATAAGCAAGTGCCAAACACAGTGCAATAAACCAAGTAATTCCGGCAAACAGACCGCACCAAGTTAAAATCCTTATAGTTGTTATTTCATTACTTGCAAGATTCTTGTTATTAGCAATACTTATTGGCAAAGTAAAAACTTTAATGACAATAAATAAAACTAAAATAACTGCCAATATTATTAAAACGGTTTCTACAATGTTTGAATCAATACTTTCCATAATTACTCCAAGTATTAATATAATATCATATAATAAAATATTGAATTTATTTTTATTTATAACGAAAAATAAATTTCAACTTCCTAACTTTTGTAAAAAATTTCCGACCAAGATAATTTTCGAGTCAAAAAACACAAAATTTTAATTTCACGCAACCTACAAATAATCATTTCAGGTGAAAAATGTTCGGAAAGAGCCTAAAAAGTCCTAAAATCCTTTCGTGGACAGAATTAGGACACGTTAAGGAATATTTCAGACTCGTAGGTAAAAATTTTGGACTTTCAGGACTTCTGAAATGATTATTCGTAGGAAACTTCCTACCGCCAAATCCTTTACACACAGCCGATTGAGGCAAAAATAATCGGTTCAACCGAAAAATCATCTGTCCTGAAAAAGTATACTCATTGTAATTTAACATACAGAACAAGATGTAATTAACTATGAGATGGAGATGAAAACATTATAAATTAAATTTATTTTATTATTCAAGATAAGTATTTACTA
>CACYKP010000048.1 GCA_902775025.1 uncultured bacterium
CCAGCCTTTTTTAATTTTTAAAATATCAAATATTAATTTTTTTTAACTTACACTTACAATTTCATTTTTTTGAGTTAAAATCTGTATATATCACCAACTTGTGGAAATCCCAATGATTAACATTAGTCCTCAGTATCATAATAGATACCAAACATCACAAATTACATTTAACCAATCCATTAAAGCTGCAGAAAATAGTTTTTCTGTTGAAAACATTGGAACAGATACCAGTAATTCAAACAAAAAGAAAGATAAAAAAATAGGTCGTTCTGCGGTTTTGGCTTCTATTCTGGGCATCGGTCTTCTTTTTCTTTCAACAGGTGTGCAAAAAACTACAAGGCAAGTTCTTGAGAAAATTAAAAATCATTTTAATGAAAAATTAGACTCCTCTTTAAGTGCGGATAAAAGCAAAAAAAATCGTTTTTATGAACATTCCGTACGCAAAATTAATTCTTTTCTCAGAAAATCCGAAAGTATAAATAACATAACTTCACTTAAAGATATTCTTTTTATGAAAGCTATGTTTGAAACTAAACCCACAAAAAAAATACATCAATGCATCTCTGAATTTTTTGAACAACTATCAGTTAATACAATAAAAAAATCCTATAAAAATACTGAGAATAATTTTAATAAAATGTACAAAACTTTTGATAATTTAGACAGTTACATACTAAAAACATCGGCAGATGAAAAAATAGAATATAAAGGAGAACAACTCACAAAAAGAGAGCTTATTGAACACGCTAAAGATCATAGAGAATATGTAAGGCTTGTTGTTAATACATTTATTGCAGAAAACTCTCAAAATGCACGACATAAGTGGATAAAGGATGCAACGGCAGAATTGTATTCAAAATTTTGGGATGAATCTTTTAAAGACTTTTGGACAAAAAATAATAAATTTAAACGAAAAGAAATGTGGCAAACCTTTATTGCAGCAGAACAAATTAAGGGTAATAAAACCGACTTGGCAGACAAAGTAGCAATTGCAAGAAATATGCTTTCATATACGAATGAAGAAAAAGGTGCATACTTAACAAGATACCTTAAAAATCTGGAAAGCATTATTCAAACAAATGATAATGAAGGTGCAGAAATTATGAAAAGGCTTCAGTGGTTCATCAAAGATCCTAATGCTATTATTGAAAATAAAAATTTGTTACTCAAAGAGATTGATAAATTAGAAAAACATAATATTGGTGATAATAAAAAACTTATTGAGGATAAGGAAACAAATATAAAATTAATACGCAAATTAATTGATGAAGACATTGAAGGAGATTTGCAAAAAATGCTTGATATATATTACCATATCTCTCCTTTTGAGCTTACAGAATCCGGAGCTTTAAGAGCAACAAAAAAAGCTGTATCCTCCTTTGACAGATCCGTTCAAATAGAAACAGAAGAATTTTTTGACAAAGTACGAGACCTAGCATTAGGTTCGGCCCCCACAGACGTACTTACTCTATTTTTATCTTGCGGCATGATAACCTATGGATTAGGTAAAGCAAAGACAAAAGATGAAAAAACAACAGTTCTTCTCACGTCAGGAATACCCATTGTAGGAGGTGTTGCAGCCTCGCTGGTTACTGCTACAAAGTTAGTATCAGGCGGTAAGTCATTAGCTCTCGGCTTTATATCAGGAATTTTATTAAACCAAATAGGTAAAATTACAGATGCCTTGCGTAAAAACTATAATACAAAGCACCTTCAGCAAAATCAATAAACTGAAATAATTTTTATCCTACGATACTCTTATATATGAGGTTTGAAGCTTTAACTATAAAATCTTTTCCCTGCGGAGCATTGTATGGACGATTTGCAAGGATAACAATTATATATTTTTTACCGTTAGGAGCATAAACAATACCCGCATCACCGAGCATTTTACCTATATCACCTGTCTTATGAACGAAAAGCGCACCTTCGCCAAGACCGGCAGCAATAAGTTTATTATTCTTAACATGGCTCATATAATCAATAATATATTCTCTTGAATTAATATTTAAAAATCCGGGATTATCAAGGTTATAAAGAATTTTTGCCAAATCATTGGCTGTTGTTTTATTTGTTCCGCTCATATCAGGAAGCCAAGTTCTAACATAAGTTTTAGAAATTCCCCAATCTCTTAAACCGATATTAATATCATCCATTCCGCCTAATTTTGACATAATCATATTGGTTGACGAATTATCAGAATCCTGAATCATAGTTTTTGCAAGAGCATCAAGTGAATATTTTCCGCCAGTTTTCATATATTGTAAATTACCTGAACCCGGTGCTTTATAGTACTCGGTTAAAACCATCTCGTCATAAATTGTAGTTTGATTTGCTTCTATAGATTTGAACAAACGAACAAGAACCGGCAGCTTAATTATACTTGCAGCAGAAAATTGTTCATTCCCATTAATATCTAAATATTTTCCGTTTTCATATTCCCATACATAAACAGCTGGATGAATTGTCGGGTATTGTTTCATTAAATTTTGTAGCTGAAGTTTTAGTGCTTTCATCTCTGTAGTATGGTACATAGTAGTAATTTCACTATGAATTTTTTGTTTAGTCGGAGTTAAAAGCATTCTGTTCAAAAAGAAATCATTACTTAAATAGTTTGTAATCGGATTTGCCATTGAATATAAATCAGCACCGCCCAAATCACTCATTTTTTTGAATGCCATGCCCTTTGACATCTGTGTGTTTATTTTCACTTTTGAAGGAAAGAATACATTTTGAACTAAATCATTAAAGCACTTTGGAAATACAAAATACGAATAAACAGAAAACAAGGATAACACAATAGCAAGCCTCAAAAGATAAATAATCGGATTAATTTTTTTCTTCTTTACCTTCTGAACAGTTCTGCGCTGTGCCGGATGAACATACCTTTGTTGTTGTCTTTGTGGAACAACATACAAATACGCTTCTTCTTTTCTTTGAGGTTGTGAATTATATGCGTACAAAAGATATCCCTCCGCTGCTTTTCCTACAAACAATCAGTGAAATATTGATATTTTCCCAACAACATATTAGCATTTTTCATACATTTAACAAATCCTTCGTTTGAAGGATTATTATTTGTTCTAAGGAGGATAAAAATATGATATAATTGGCTTATATGAAGCTATTCTTGAAAAAAGTATTAACCTTTATTATAACCATTGCCACAGCTTTCGGAATATGGTTCTTTTTTCATGACTGGATAGAACATCAAATTCTAAAACTTAAAGGAATGTATTATATCCATAAAGGCGACCAAGCTTATGCTCAAGATAATATGGGAAAAACTCTTGATTACTATACAAGAGGATTAAATGCATACCCAAAACACTATGAAGCTTGGTTCAATTTGGGAAATATTTATACGGTATATGAGGATTATTATTCGGCTGTTAATGCATATCAGAACGCAATAAAATATAACCCAAAATTTGTTATGGCAAGAATGAACTTAGGCATAATTTACTCTGAAGAACTTGGTTTTTTTGACGAAGCAATAGAACAATTTGAAACAATTCCTGAGATTAAATTGTGGAACCTATGGATTCCTTTTATATACAGTAACGTAAAAAGCATAAGAGGCAATAAAGGTATAGCATACTATAATGAAGGAGTCGCATACAAACAAAAAGCTATGTACCTTCCGCTTGAACAAAAATATATGATGCGGCAATATTTAGCAGATGCTATTAATGCATATACAAAATCTTTAAAATATTTAAAACGAAACTACGATGTTTATTATAATCGCGCTGTTGCACATCACTTGAGAGGAGATACACACCTTGCCGGCTTAGACTATTGCAAAGCAATAGAACTAAAACCCACAAGATATGAAGCACATTATAATCTCGCAGTACTACTTAGGGGAATGAGCAAATACAGAGAATCAATCAGCGAACTCCAAAAAGCAGCATACCTTATTTCAGAAGCCCCGAATGAAACCTCCAGTGTTCAATCTGCTTACATATTTAATGTTTTAAACGAAGTTACCAGAAAATTTATGAATAGCAGTGAATACGGTGTAGAAAAATTGACGGATAAACCAATCGGAAGTATTAGCTATACTTATATTAACGGAAGAATAGTTGCGGATGATGATTTTGACAAAGCAATGATGAAAAACTTTAAAACCTGCGCCGGTTTTGATATATTTAGAAAAGAAGAAAATAATGAAAGAGTAGATTTATTCTGATGTCTGATAACAAAATACAATTTTTAGCAAAAATTTCCAATATTCTTACAAGCGAGATAGATACTGCTGAACTTGTTTCAGAATTAAAAATTCTGATGAATGAAATAATAGATTTAAAAACTCTGAATTTGTACATTTATGATAGCATCACAAACACAATCCGTGATTGCGTAAATTCATGGAGCATAATAGAAGACAATTCGCATATATATAAGGCTTTTGAAAATATAAATCAACAAGACTTTGTAATAAATTCAAAAGCATACAAACTACCGGCGTCTATAAGTAATATTACACTAAAAATAGAATCTCTTTGTATGCCGATAATAAAAGATGGCAAAGTATTTGGTATTATTGAACTTAGTTTTGCAGACAATACTTCTGTTGATATGAGTTTTCTTTTCTTGATGAAAATTTTTGCATCACAAGTTTCACTAAAATTGCAGAATATAGTTTTAAACGAGCAATCAAAAATTAATGTTGAATTCCACGATTCGATGAAAAATATCGCAAAAATTATTGAAACACAATATGAACTTAATTATATTGTTCCAATAATAGGTGAAATGCTTGATAGATTTATTACTGACCATCTGATTTATGTATTTTTAAAACAAGAAAACGAATTCAAGCTTGTTTGGCCAAAAGCATGCAAAGATGAAAGAATTTATGAAGCTCTTAATCAATTAACCCCGCAAACAGAATATATTCTGACAAATAATGATAAAATAGGTGCATTTCCGCTAATATCGGAAGAAGGGGAATTATCAGGCTGCATAGTTGCAAGAAGTACGCTTGATGCGCTTTCTAAACGTGATATAAGCTACTTGGAACAACTTACAAGACAGTCTGCAATTACAATAAACAGGGCAAATTCCTATTCTAAAATATTACAGTACGCAACTATAGATGCACTAACAAACTTGAACAATCGCAGACAATTTGAACATCGTTTAGGTCAAGAAATAGCATCTGCCAAACGTCAAAATAAACCGCTTTGTGCAATGATGATAGATATAGACTTCTTCAAAAAGGTTAATGACACTTATGGGCACGCAAGCGGTGATGCAGTTTTAAGAGGAGTTGCATCAATTATTAAATCTGCACTCAGGGAATCTGACATCCCTTCTCGATATGGCGGAGAAGAGTTTGCAGTGTTGCTGCCTTTCACACATATTGATGAAGCAAAAATCGTTGGTGAAAGATTACGCAAGGCAGTAGAAACTTCTCCTATTCCAATAAATATTGAAGATTCTGATGTTAAATCAATAAACGTAACAATAAGTATGGGACTGGCAGAATTTACTCCGAAGGAAACAGGTGAAGAACTTTTTGAAAGAGCAGATAAGGCTCTTTATAGCGCAAAAAATTAAACAAATCAGTAAATTTTACTTTTAATGCCAGTCTTATTTTTAATAAATGTTTATTAATCGTTAATCCGTAAGCTTCACCATTTTCTATTTTTTTTATGTACTCTTTTCTCAATCTTGTAATCTTTGCAAACTCATCAATTGTAATTTGTTTATCTTCTCGCATGGTCTGTATTTTTTTACCAAGTTTCTTGCACATGTCTATATAACTCTTGCTGTACTTCATAAACCCTCCTTTTACATTAGTCTATATTTTTATAGAACATTCTATAATTTATTGGATTTATTTTAAGATATTTCTATAAAAATGTCAAATATTCTTTAAAAATATATAATATTCATTAGTAAAAGGGATAAAAATGACTGTAAAAGAGGATATAAAAAGTTTATTAGCCAAAGAAAGTTGTACAATAACAGACATGGCAGAAAAACTAACTAATAAAACAGGCAAGAAATATACTGTAAAAACATTATCGCAAAAATTGACTAATGGAACATTAAGATATGACGAGTACAAAAATATTACAGAAATATTAGGTTATAAAATAGAGTTAGTAAGAAATAAATAATTCAAAATAAACATAAAAGTCGTGTTGGACATTTTCTATCCAACACGACCTACAAATTTATGCTTGGTAAGTCATGCTTTAGCTGACATTAACTTATACTACCTTACAGACTAAGAATTTTCAGCCAGCTTTTCTCTTACGAGTTTTTCTACTGTATTTAAGACATCTGGATTTTCTGCTAAAAATTCCTTAGCCTTATCTCTGCCTTGACCGAGTTTTTCGTCATTAAAGCTGAACCAAGAGCCTGCTTTTTTCACAATATCCAAATCAACAGCTACGTCTAAGATGTTACCTATTTTGCAGATACCTTTACCAAAAATAATATCAAATTCCGCAGTTCTGAACGGAGGAGCAACTTTGTTTTTCAAAACTCTTACACGAACGTGGTTACCTACATCTTCTCCGTCACCTTTTAAGCCTTCTACTCTCTTTATTTCCATACGAACAGACGCATAGTATTTTAGTGCGTTACCGCCTGTTGTTGTTTCAGGGTTCCCGTACATAACACCGATTTTTTGTCTTAATTGGTTTATAAAAATAACGGTTGTATTGGTTTTGCCAATAATACCTGTCAATTTTCTTAATGCTTTTGACATCAAACGAGCTTGCAAGCCCATTTGCTGATCTTCCATAGAGCCTTCTATTTCAGCTTTTGGAACAAGTGCTGCTACAGAGTCGACAACGATTATATCAACTGCTCCTGAGCGGACAAGTTCTTCTGTTATATCTAATGCTTGTTCACCGGTATCAGGCTGAGAGATTAATAACTCATCAATATTTACTCCCAAATTTCTAGCGTATTCAGGATCAAGTGCGTGTTCAGCATCTACAAAAGCAGCGATGCCGCCTTTCTTTTGGCATTCTGCAACAATATGCTGTGCAAGAGTTGTTTTACCTGATGATTCAGGACCGTAAACTTCAATGATACGTCCTCTCGGAATCCCGCCTACACCAAGAGCAACATCAAGAGCCAAAGCACCTGTAGGTATAGTCTCAACACTAACTGCCGGTTTATCACCAAGCTTCATTATAGCGCCTTTGCCAAAATCTTTTTCAATTTTATCTATGGCAAGCTTTAATGCTTTTTGTCTTTCATCAGATACAGCAACTTTTTCTTCTTCTTTAACAGCCATAATCCTTATTCCTTTCTTTTGTTAAATAGGGCTTTGGAACAAGGAAATTTAAGAGAAGATATTGTACTTATTGCCTTATTGCCTTATTGCCCTATTGCCTTTATAGCAGAATATTATCTTCTTCTTCCTTTTTAATATAGAATCCTGCAAATAAAGGTTTGAAACTGTTTAAAATATTTTTAAGCTTAAAGTTTTCTTTATTTAATTCATTAACTTTATTTTTTAGGTTTTCATTCTCTGTTTTGCAGCGAACTAGTTCAAGTACTACGTCATCCATCCCTTCAAGCTTTTCATCAATAAGTTTAGTCATAGAAGATGTAATATTATTTTCCATTTGATTTAAAGTATCCAATAAACCGTTTACAACAGCTTGAGAATTCGGCTTAGTCATTACGGGTAAAGTTTTTTCATTATTCATTTTCTTAATTCCATTTCCTGTCATTATAGAGGATTTAGCGTTTTTTAGCCTTTTAACTTCATCTATTGAAAAATAAATTTGTCCAAGCTTATTTTTTTTAGGACTAACTGAAGTTTTTTTACATAGTTCAACTATTTCTCTGTTATCAACATTTAATAATCTTCTAACATCATTAGGTGAAAGTATCTTGCCTGAATTTGCGCTCATGCCCAAAAATCCCCTCTATTTTATCTCCACCTACATTTTATTAAATACAAAATATAATTTCTACAAATTGTAACAAATATTTACGAAACTTTTATTTGTTAAATTTTCCAAAAATAGCATTGAGCAGTTTATCTCGCGGACTTAACTCCTGAGACTTTTTATCTTCAATATAATTCACAAGCTCATCATAACTTGCGTTAGGATGTTCTTTAAGAATGTCTTTTACTCTGTCCACATTTGTTTCCACTTCACCGTCATCTACCGGCAAATTAAATACATATTCAGGCATTCCTATTTTTATAAGGATTTCTTTAAATTCAGGAGAATACTGACTTAAATCACCTTCGGCCGCAACGGCTAAAAATTCATTCTTATTTGTATATGCATATTTTATATGTTCCGAATCAATACCTGCTTTTAAAAATTCTTCTCTGTACTTACAATTGTCCCAATCAAGAACTTCTGTTTTTTCACCTTTAATAGTAACTTCTTTTGCTCTAATTATAGAACGAATAAGCTTTGCCATTTCCTCATTAGCAGCATATTTTGCAAATATTGAACCGTCATTATTATGCATTAATTCATGTCTGATTATATGAGGTGAGTATATTTTTGCGCCGTCATAATGGATATTTCTTCTTATATCTGTATAAGCACCGGAATCATTATATACAGCATCACAACAGTTTAAATCAATAATTCTCGGTAAAAATGCTTTTCCTTCGCTCACTTTTGTCCAAGCTTCTAGCTCATCTCTTATTACTGTAAGTGCCTTGTTTATATCCCTAGTTTTATTTGATAGCAAAACCTTGGTTCCGTATTTGACACTTATTTCCCTGCACAACTTTTTTGTTTTAGCATTTTCTATTTTTCTGACGTAGTATTTTTCATATATATAATCAAGCATTTCTTTTTTATTTGAAAGCTGTGCAAGAGCTTCAGTTCTTTGTTTACTTTCAAAATCCTTGACTATGTAGTGTTTAGGACCACCTTCATTGTGTAATATTTTAATAAAATCCTCATTACTTTTTGAGTCATAATGTTGCCTAAAATAGTTCATATATGCAGATAATTCACTCTTTTCAATAAATACATCGTTATATACTAAATCTGCTGCTTTATATCTTGAATACTTTCCTGTTATTGTATTATAAACATCAACAATTTCTGCAATATTATTCAGAGAGAAAAAATAATCGCCATTTCCAAATTCGGGTTTAGTATAATCTTCCGTATCATAATCTATATCTGCAAGTCTTTTAAGTTCAGCTCTCAGATGTTTTAAAATTTTTTTATCGGTAATATTATCAAGACCTGCATCAATATCTCTTATGTAATTCAATAAAACCTTGCTAAGCTGCCCTTTCCTACAAATTGTTTCTGCAATTTTTTTAAGTTGTTTATTTTTTATTATAGCTGCCTCTTTTTTAAAGTCTGTCATTTCTATACAAGTACAATCCGTGTTATCTAAATCATTATAAAAATCATAGTCTATTTCTGTTTTACTAAAATCAGGCAAACGTCTTGCTTCAAGTTTTTTTGACTTCAAACATTCTGCGACTTCTTCAGAAGTCATTTTTTCTCCTGCAGCCATTTTTGCCTGCATTTTTTTACTTAAATCCTTAATTCTATTTAAAAACTCTTGTTGAGGATTAAAATGTTCTTCTTTTTCGTTATATCTTTTAGCTTGCTCTCTTAAAATTATCCTGTCATTTGTTTTATTATTTTCATTTGTATATGTTACACCTGCCCCGACAATACTTCCAAGTACAGTTGTATGAGCAAGAATGTTACTCTTTATTTTTTGTTCAGCATTTTTTGTTGATCCGCCTATATTTCTGATACTATTAAAATTAATATTATTAACACTATTTATTTTTAATAAATGCATAACGAACCTCCATACGTATTTTTATTTTTTTCAAACACCATAAATATTAATTTTTGATAATATCCGTTATATTTGTTACAAAACTATACAATTAGAGTTTGCGGAAAAAGTTTGTACAGGCAAAAAAGAGATTCTTCTGGCAAAATAGCTATTTCCATCAGAATGACGTGTCTATTTGGCTTTAATCGTGCCGTCATTCTGAGGCGAAAGCCGAAGAATCTTTAAATCGACACTTTTTCCGCACCCTCATTAAATTAAATTTTTTAATATATTCTTAATACACAAGCTATTGACGTCACAAAGCAAAATAAGCTATTATTAAACCATTAAGAATAACGGAGGGAGTATATGGAATTTACACATCAACCGCTTAACGGAAAACAATTAACAGATGAAGACATTAAGAAAATGATTGAAGAATATGACGTTCAGTTCATCAAACTTCAGTTCGTTGATATAAATGGACAAGTTAAAAACCTTGCTGTACCATCTGAACATATTGATAGGGTATTAAATAATGAAATAATGCTTGACGGCTCATCAATCAAAGGATTTAGAAACATCGAAACTTCCGACATGTTCTTTGTTCCTGATAAAAATACATTCCAAATAATACCGTGGCAGGAACAAAATGGCAGAAACTCCGCTCGTGTAATTTGTGATATTTATAACGCAGACGGAACACCGTTTGAAGGTTGTCCTCGTTGTAATCTGAAAAGACTTATGGCAGAAGCTCAAAAGCTGGGCTTCTCAATGAATATAGGACCTGAAGCAGAATTTTTCTTATTTGAAAAAGATGAAGAAGGTCATATTACAACAAAAACTCATGATAGAGCAGGTTATTATGACATGGGACCTGATGATTTGGGTGAAGAAGTTCGTACTGATATTGTAAGTACGCTTCAAGATATGGGTTTTGATATTGAAGCATCTCACCACGAAGTTGCAGACGGGCAACACGAAATCGATTTCAAATATTCTGATATTCTGACAACTGCAGATAACGTTGTAACTTTCAGGATTGCAGTAAAAGCAATAGCAGCAGCTTACGGACTTCACGCAACATTTATGCCAAAACCGATATTTGGTATAAACGGTTCCGGTATGCACTGCAACATATCTCTTTCGGATTTGAAGGGCAAAAATGCCTTCTATGATCCCAAAGGCGAATACCAATTATCAGACACCGCAAGATACGCTATCGGCGGCATGTTAAAACACATAAAAAGCATAACGGCAATCCTTAACCCGACAGTAAACAGCTATAAACGTATAGTCCCCGGCTATGAAGCACCTGTCTATATGGCTTGGTCGCTTGCTAACAGAAGTGCTTTATTAAGAGTTCCCGCAAAGCGCGGAGTTTCCACTCGTGTAGAACTTCGTTCACCAGATCCGAGCTGCAACCCGTATTTAGCTTTTGCAACTATACTTGCTGCATGTTTAGACGGGGTTAGAAATAAAATTGAACCGCCAAAACCTGTTGAATCAAACATTTACAAACTTTCTGACAAGGAACGTAAGCGCTTAAAAATAGAATCACTTCCTGGAAGTTTGAAAGAGGCGCTGGATTATATGCAACGCTCTTTGATTGCAAAAACTGCGTTAGGTCCGCATATTGTTGAAGAGTTTGTAACGGCAAAAGAAATTGAGTGGGATAACTTTAGAACCTATGTTTCTCAATGGGAAATAGATAAATATCTTGCAAAATATTAAAAATAAACAAACAATAAAAGATACCAAAAAAGGCGGTTTAAAAAAACCGCCTTTTTTAATAAAATCAATTTTACTGATTTTTTAATTATAATTCAGCTTCTTCACCTGCAGTTTTACCATATCTGCGGATTGTAGTATTCAAAAGATTCTCGTGGTGTTTATCTCTGTAAATTTGACAAAGAAGTTTGTATGCATGTTTATTGTATGGATTATGTTTCAAAATAGTTTCTAACTGTTCTGTAGCAGAATTAGAACGTTTTGTATAATAATCAATCAATGCAGGAAGTGTATCTGTTAAATCATTTTCATCTGTTGCCATTGCAATTTCTGCGCAGCTTTTTGCATTATCAAATTCTTCTGCATCCAAATACATTACAGCAATTTCATAATAAACCTCTGATTTACTTCTTCTGTCTGATTTTGTTTGAGCAACCGCTTGATATTCTTTTGCTGCTTTATCATACTCTGCTCTGCGTCTGTATTGTTCAGCTAACGCAAGATGAGTAGATACATCGTTTGCAACAACTTCATCAAGATTTTTGGTATCATTTGTTACAGGAACATTCAACGTATTAAGTATCTCTGATACTGTAAACAATTTTGATTGTTCTGCGGCAGACAAAGGAACATTTGTAACATCAGGCTTAATTGAATATACAAGAGCCAATGTTTTCAAATCACGTCTTGTAATTTCTGTATTAAATTTTGTTCCAATCGGATACATAACATCGTAAATACTTTGGCTTGCACCTGTTAAACCTAATGAATGACCGATTTCTTGAAGTGCTGATGAAAACAATTGTTTTGAATCTAAACTGTGATTTTTAGCATCAAGCTTATTAAACACAATTGTTGAAGCTGTAATTTTGTTACCGCTTATTGTGAATGAGTGAACACCGATTGATTTTTTATTATCAGTATTTTTAAAATAACATCTCATATCAGCATCATTTGCATTTTCTACAAAATCAAAACTTACAAGACCTTCACTTGCTCTTTCCCATGCTTGATATGCGCTCATAACAACTTCTCTGTAATATTCAGGAACATCTGCTGAGTCTTGAATATAAACTTTTAACGGAAATGTTGTTTTATTCCATCTGATTATTTTACCGCTATTAGCAATATTTCTGAAATAACTGTCTATTACAGCAGCCTTAATTGTTTTTTCACCCATTGATTTATCATAGCCAAGAGTATAAGCATAAGAATTTTTAAACGTAAACTCAGGGGCTGTTGTTTCAAATTTGTTGTTAATATTCAACAAAGCAGCTGTACCTGCTGCAAGTAGGAATGTACAAATAACAATCTTTTTCATTTTTTTAGAGACCTCATTTTTCTAATATGTTAACTTCTATATTATACACAAAAACTCGAAAAAAAAAAATTTGCTACCATGTTAAACTTTTGCAGTAACATAATTATAATTATTAAAAGAAGAAACTAAAGAATATTTTTGAAGTGCAGCGTAAGTTCTGACAGCAGTTTGGTTAGACATTCCGTTTGCTTTCATATTTTCCACAAATGTTTTTGCCGTTGCCAAATTATCTTCTGCAGAATTTGTTAAAAGATTTAGGGTATTTTGAAATTTGTTTGCAGAATTATTGCCATACAACGCATTCATCATCGTACTATATGTACTCATATTAGTATAATCTTTTAATGAAACTTCAAAATCACCGTTTTTAAGCTTTGTAAGAGTATCTTTATCAAGAACCGGTGCTATATTTTTGAGCTGCTCTTGAACTGTTTGAAGCTTATTGTTGTCATTATCACTGCTATTCAATGTTGTTAACAACAATGAATTTTGTAATATTGAGCTGATATCCGATATCTCTGACATATTCCTAATCCTTCTCCGTGTGTATTATACAACAATATTAGCTTTTTTACAAGATTAGTGGAAAAAGTTATAATTTAGAGATTCTTCGCCTTACGGCTCTGGAGGACGTGCGCGTTGGGTGTTAATCTTGCCGTCATTCTGAACCCAACTGCATTTCTGGGGTGAAGAATCTTTGTTAGATATACATAGACTTTTTATTCGTCTTAAGATTTATACAATCAGGGAATACTAAAAAAATATTCTTCAACGTTTAATTATTATATGAAAAAATTTTTGTCTTTAATTTGTCTTATTGTAATTCCTGTTTTTGCGTATGAAGTTTTTTCACCTAATGATTACGAATACAAAACATTAGGTGATAAACTCTTGTTTGTTGTAGATTTTTCAAACAGCATGAGTGAATATATTGAACATCAAACAAAAGTAAACCAAGTAAAAGAAATGATGGCATATATTCTTCCTCAAATTTCAAAAGACACAAAAGTCGGTTTAAGAGTATACGGGCATACATGTAATCTGCTTGCACTAAGCGCCTGCAGAAGTTCAGAACTTATTGTTCCTTTGGAATTGAACAATCCGACAAAAATCGCAACAGAGCTTCAAAGGCTGCGTCCAAAAGGAATGACACCTATTACATATTCTTTAAAACAAGCAGTAAAAAAGGATTTGGAAGGTTTTGACGGTATTAAACATATAATCCTTTTAACAGACGGCGGAGAAAACTGTGATGAAAGCCCTTGTGATTACGCAATCGAATTGATGAAAAAAAGACGAGATATAAAAATTGATGTTATAGCTTTTGACGTAAACGACGAGGATGACTTAGCACAACTAAAATGCACGGCTGACGTAACAGGGGGAAGGTTTTCTGACGTAGAGACGAAAGCTGAACTTTTTCGTTCCATGGAAAATATGATAAATCCGCATAAAAAAGAAGTTCAAGCGGTTTTGTTTAATGAAAACTAATCAGTATATCTCCACATTCACAATAATAAAATTTTACATTATTTGCTAAAAACTAAATCTATATTTACACTTAGGCTAAATATTTTTGCAGAGTTGTTTTGTCAAAGACTTCAATACTGTCTTTTGAATGAATAAAGATTAAACAAGATATCAAAGCTTTGAACGACTGAAAATCATCAAAAGCAAGCTTTTGTCTTAAATCAGTCATATTATTTGCCATAAACTCAGTTAAAACAGTTTTGTCGTTATAGAATAACTCTGACAGAAATTCAAACGCATCACGAGTTTTAACCCCTTCAAGATAAATAGTATCAGGGGATTGAAATTCAACAAACCTCAGAGCTTTATCCATATTAAACCCGATATTTTCATTAAGTTCACATTGGTTAACTCCGTTCAGCTCATATTTTGCGATTGATTCAATTGTCATAATATTTTTATTTTCAGATGTTATTTCCATCAAAAGAGAATATATAATATGTGTTTTACCGCTCAAAGGAGAACCGCAGACAAGAATTATCCCCGGAGTATGAAGGGCATGGTTTATTATACTTCTTGCTTTTTCATCGGTAATGATTTTATCTAACTTTTGCGGCGGTTTATAAATTTTTAAAGAAATTCTCTCGCCCATAATAGTCGGAAAAGATGAAACTGATGCTATAAGCATTGTATTTTCAACCTTAAAACAAAGCTTACCGAGCTGTGGAATTTCGCAAACTGAAGCATCAAGGCTTGACAATGTTTTTAACTTTGAAACAAAAGCTGAATTAAGAATTGCAGGAACTACACCCTTATCTATTGCCTCTCCGTTTTGTTTGAATACAACTTTTAGACCTTCTTCCACTTGCTCGAAGTTAAGTTCATGTACGTTTTCAATAATAGCCTGTTTAAGAATTGCTCTAATAACGTGCTGTATATGTTCTTCTCCGGCTTCTTCTTTATGAAGTTCGTCTGTCCAATCAAAGCTTTCAACCTCTTCTTCTGTCAAAGTAATATTATCAACAGTATCCGCAACTTTATAATATTCATCAATTTTTTTCATTATAGAATGTTCTGATGAAATAACAGGCTCGATTGAACACTCTAATGTTTCAATAATCTTGTCAATTGCAAACAAATCCAAAGGATCTGACATTGCAACCGTTAAAACATCCTCAATCTTAAATAGAGGTATAATTTTGTATCTTCTGGCATCAGGAAAAGATATAAACTTAAAGCATTTGGGATCAGGAGTATAGTCTTCAAGATTAACATAAGGAATATGAAGTTTGCTTTCCAAAAATTTTAACAAAGTATCTTCTGTTAAAACACCAGAATTAATAAGCGCTTGACCGATATTTATACGTTGAACATTAGCCAATTCTTCTGCTTTCTCAAGTGTTTCGTACTCTACAATACCATCACGCACAAGTTCATACTTAAGCTTTTCTAAAGTCTTATTTGTAATTGTTTCCATCTAAAATCCCCAAATACCAAACTATAAGTAGATTATACCAAACATTTCAAACTATTTCAAATATAGGTTAATTAGGAATTTTATATTTCTACTATCTTATTCTTTATCAAATAAATAACAAGCTCTACTTTATTATGAACATCAAATTTGCAATAAATATTTTCAATATTTGTTTTTATAGTTGCCACTGATAAACAGAGAAATTCGGCTATTTCCGGCTTTGTTTTACCTTCGACCAAATACAAAATAATATCTTTTTCTCGTTCCGTTAAACAACTATTATCAACTATTCTCATATTTCCATGATAATACTTTCTTCACAGAAAAAACTCACATATTTTCCAATATAAAAAATTTTTAAAAAATTTTGTAAAAATTTATTAAGATTTGGGATGGCTGCAACACGACGTCCTTCTTTTCCAAACTTTTCTTCTATTTCATCAAAAGTACCGCTTGTTTGGTTGTACGCGTATTTGTGTACCAAATCCTTAACAGAATCCTTTTCCTCGTAATCAAGTTTTCCTTTTCCGCTCCACCATCTGATAGCTTTACTTATAAAAGATTGTGATTTTTTATAATCTTCCTTTGATAATATTGTAATTTTTTCTTTACCTTCAAAAATATCAACACCGATATCGCCATATAGAGTTTTAACTTTTTCTCTTGTGAGGCTCGGATTTTGCTTTATTAGTGTTTTAAGCGGAGTTCTCTCCATACTCAAACCGATTATTTCTGTTGCTGATACCATTTTACCTCTATGATTGTTCTTCAGCCTTTCCCAAATATTCTTCTACTTTTTTAACAATAGCATCAAGTTCAAAAGGTTTTGTAATATATTCATTAACCCCTGTTTCTTCGCCTATCATCTTGTCTTCAAGTTGGGAGCGGGCTGTTACCATAATTATCGGAATATCTTTATATTTTGCATCATACTTTAAAAGACGGCTGATTTTATATCCGTTAATTTTTGGCATCATAACATCTAAAATAATCAAATCCGGCATAATCTCTTTTGCAAGTTTAAGCCCGTCTTCGCCGTTAAATGCCGTATAGCAAACGAAACCTGAAACTTCAAGCACAAACTTCAGGCTTTCTACAATATCCTGTTCATCATCCACTATAAGAATCTTTTTCATGCCTGTCTCCTTCAATCTCGTATGAATACATTATATCACATTTTCCATACAAATCTTTATTTTGTTCAATAACAGAATCGATTTTTTTGTGTAAAAACTCTGCAGAAGGCTTATCGCCGTCCATTAAAATCAACGATAATGTTGTCATTAAACCTTCTTTTTCTATCATTGAGTTTGCCATATATGTTTTATTTAACAAATTATTTTCTTTTAACAATTTTTCTATCGTATCGTTTGTTGATTTAATTTTTATAACCGCAACTGTAGTACCGTTTGCCTTTGCTTGTTGAACAAGCTGTTTGCGTATCATAGTGAAATTCGATTTATCGTTCGCTATAGGAATAACAAAATAGAATTTTGAACCCTGATTAATCTCACTATCGCACCAAATCGCACCGTTATGCGCTTCCATCAGTTGTCTTGCAATAGGAAGTCCCAAACCTGTTCCGCCAACTTTTCTTGATAAAGAGTTTTCGATTTGTGCAAACTTATCAAAAACGTGATTCAAATCTTTTCTTTCTATACCGATTCCGTGATCTGCAACACAAACTTGAAGGTAATTTCCTTGAAGCTTTTTAATATCTTCTTCAAAACACTCGTCATAATGCAATTCTCTTGCGTTAACAACTTTTGTAGATATTTCAATATTACCTTCCGTTGTGAATTTTATAGCGTTTGAAACCAAATTTGTAAGGACTTGTTCAAGACGGTTAGAGTCTGCATAAACTTCTACATTATCATCAGCAGGAGTAAACACAATATCTAGTCCTTTTTCTCTTGCAACTTCTGTCAAATTGTTTTTTACATACTCAATAACAGGTTCAACCTTCATAAGTTCAAATTTGAAGTCCATTTTTCCTGCTTCAATTTTAGATATATCGAGAAGATCGTTGATGATTCCGGAAAGCCTTATTGCATTACGTTTTCCCATAGAAACAAATTTTTCTATGTTCTCTGTCATACTTCCTGCCTTACCGCTTAAAATAATATCCATTGCATTTTTTATTGCAGTAAGCGGAGTTCTTAGTTCGTGAGAAACAATCGAAATAAATTCCGATTTAAGCCTTTCAAGTTTTTGAAGCTTTCTGTTTGTTGCTTTAAGTTCTTGTGTAAAAGATGCGCTCTGAAGCGGTATTGTTACTTGTCTTACAAGAGTTTGGAATACTGTTGCATCCTCTGTTGAAAACGGTTTTTCCCTGTATATTTCTTCAAACCCGAAAAACTCGTCATTAAGCATAATCGGTGCAAAAAGGTTATCAAACCTTAAAATGGAAAAATCATACTCTCTTATATTATGTTTGATATTCTTTTCTATTTTAAGATTCCCGATTTTTATATCATAGGGAGGATCAGAAAGAAGTGATTTGTAACTCAAAATAGCACGAAGCTTTAAAGCCTCAAGAAGCCTGTCAGATACTTGATAAAGTGAATTTATTATCAAAACCGGTTCACGCTCCGAACGAAACATAAGTGTACACGAAAGCTCAAAGTTAAGAGATTTTTCAATACCCTCAATCATTATTTTAATCAGCTTATCTTTATCTAAAGAACCTGCAAGTTGAGAGCTTGTGTTATAAAGAACATTTAATTGATATAAGCTTGCAGCAAGCTCTTGATTTGATTTTGAAAGTTTTAAAAGCGATTGACGGGTACGCAAACTTGATTCAACAGTAGCAGATAAAAGTTTTTCATCAATAGGAGTTTTGATAAACAAATTTACATTATGCGTAACATCTTTGTTGTGTTCTTTTTCACCGAGTACAAGCAGAGTAACAACAGGAAATTGTTTAATTTTTCTGCATAGCGGTTTCAGGTCAAGTTTCTCTATATCGCCATCAATTATTACTATATCAGGCTCTTCAACTTTTAGTATGTCAAAAATAAGCGTTTCGTCAATATTAACGATTACTTCGTCAGACGAAAACACCCTTCTTACAACTTCTTCTTTCCCACTATCCTCACTAATCAACAAAAACTTTGTCATAGTAATATATTAGCAAAAATAAGATTAACAAAGCAAGATATTTACAACACTTAAATTGAATGTAATATTAATCATTATTACAGTATTTGTCAGGCATAGTTTGACCTAGAGGGCTACAGGGCTTACAAAAGAAAAAAGTTATGGCGATTCTTCGCCACCCAAATTGATATTGTGGCTCTGAATGACGATTGAGCGTACTCTTTTACGAAAAAAGTAAATTATATTTACCCCTGAATAACGAATTAGTGTGAGTTTTCTCGAAAAGCGAGAACTATATTTACCCCTGACGATTGAGCATAATACTTGATAAAAAGTATAATATAGATTACGTTTTTGCGTGAAAAGATATATTCAAGCGCCATTCAGAGGACGAGATTTGCAAATTTATACATTTATCTTTACAAAGTCCGATGAATCGCCATAACTTTTTAATCAATAGAGAGTAGATTGTGATAAATCATGAGATTTATCGCGACAAGCTACAAGCTTTTTAAGCATCATATTTTAACAGATTTGAAAAATTAGTTTCATATTTTAATCCATATTGGTCTGCTATTTGGTACGATTTATGTAATGTTCTAGCCTTGTCTGCTATATCTTCTAGTTCTGACACTTTACTCAAATCGACTAATAATTTATCTCTTAATTTCCATATTTCTTCTGGCACTTCTTGTCCTCTTTCTCTATATGTATTAACCTCTTTTGATAGCTTTTGAATTTTTCTAAAAGTACCATTACAATATTCTGATAAATATATTGTTTCGCTATCTTGCATAAATTGCATAAATTTTAAAGGGTTAAATTCAGACGTAATTTTTAAGCTGTTAAATTCTCCTTTGCTATTAACAGCAACCATTTTGTTTAAATTAAAATTTAATATTGTCTTTATATCTGAATCACTTAGTGGTAGTGTACAATTCTGTCCATACATATCAGGATGTGAATGAAAAACTTCAATATCTCGTGAAACATTTCCATTCAGACGCTCTCTTATTCCTTTTATACTTAAAAAAGCTTCACTAGCATCAAATTGTTCTCCATTTGCTTCTCCAATTATATTATTTTTCTTCTTTACTATAACTTTTTCAAAACCATTTTTTGCAGATTTTTTCAAACTATTAAATATATATTCAACAGCACTTTCTTCATTTTGAAAATGAACGCTTCCATCTGACAGACAAACACCAAGTTTTGAAACATCAACTTTACCTACCGGTTTTGTTTCTAAAATGCTTCGTTTTCCGCACGCTTGAGCATATTTTGCACATCTTTCTGCTATTGTAACTAATTTATCGTATCCCATCTTAAATATCCCTATTAAAATCTTATATTTATATAAAGTATTTTTTTATCAAAAAATTGCTTAATTTTTTTTAAAATGTTAAAAACTTGTAATATTTGAATTATTGGCAAATTGTCAGAATGATTGAAATATCATTAAACATGGTTTATAATAAAAAAGCAATCGGGCATAAAAAAGTGCGTCAACGCTTTTTTATTTTTAGCTCCGATGGTATTAGGTTAATACCAGCACTATTATGATTAGTATTAGTGCTGGTATTTTAAATTTGCATAAACGCAAAATTAAATATAATAGCATTAATTTAATCATAGGCAAATTCCTCCTTTCATCAAGCGATTTCGAATTTATAGTTCGTCCTTGAGAAGTAAAGAATTCGGAGTGCCCGATTGTTTAATAAATATTTTAATATAATATCAAATTTATAAAATCGTATAATTGTTGTATCTACCCCTATTTTTATTCTATAATATAAACCATGTTAAAAGGTAAAAATATATTATTAGGGATTACAGGCGGAATTGCAGCGTATAAGGTTTGTTCGCTTATTCGTTTGTACAAAAAAGCAGGAGCAAATGTCAGAGTTGTTGTTACTCCAAATGCCTTGAAGTTTGTTACAAAACTAACACTTCAAACGCTTTCTAATAATGATGTTTACGTTGAACAATTTGATATTGATGAGTATAAGCCTGAACATATTGCCTTAACGGAAGCTGATATTTTTGTAATCGCACCGGCTACGGCTAACACAATAGGCAAAATCGCAAACGGAATTGGCGATAACCTTCTTACAACAACCGCTTGTGCGTTTAATAAACCGTTTTTACTGGCTCCTGCAATGAATAACAACATGTGGGAAAATAAGTTTGTACAAGAAAATTTAACAAAACTCAAAAATGCTGGATATAATATCTTAAACCCCTCAGAAGGATTTCTTGCTTGCGGCACAAACGCTGTAGGAAGAATGCGAGAACCTGAAGAAATATTTGAAGAAACAGTAAAGATCTTAAAAACTGTTAGATAGCAGGTTGGGCATACCTGCCCAACAAAAACTTTTGGGCAAAAAAATACTTATAACCGCAGGCGGTACAAGGGAAAAAATAGACCCAGTAAGATACATCACGAACAACTCTTCCGGAAAAATGGGAATTGCACTCGCTAATGCATCCGCTAAAATGGGTGCTGATGTTACTCTTGTTTCAACATTTGCAGTCGAAGGAAATTTTAAAAACATCATTACAGACACGGCTAAAGATATGGAAAAAGTCGTTAAAGCAAACCTTTTTGAACAAGATTGCGTGATTATGGCAGCTGCAGTATCTGATTACAGAGTTAAAAACTACTCCGAACAAAAAATCAAAAAAGGGGAAAATGAAGGGTTAACTCTCGAGTTAGTTAAGAACCCTGATATCTTGATGGAAATAAGTGCAATGACAACCCCTCACCCCAACCCTCTCCCGAAGGGCGAGGGAGATTGCGACCTTTGTAAGCCCATAATCGTCGGTTTTTGTGCTGAAAGCGAAAACCTTTTAGAAAATGCTAAAACAAAGATTAAAAACAAGGGGTGTGATTATATTGTAGCAAATGACATTTCACGCAAAGATATCGGCTTTAATTCTGACGAGAACGAAGTTTACATCATTGACAAAAACCTTAATATAAATCATATTGAAAAAGACAGCAAAGAAAATATTGCTTTTAAAATATTGGAGAATATTTTTGAATAAATACGATTTAGTCCGTAAAATAGAAGAATTTGCACCATTAGAAACCCAAGAAAAATGGGACTGTTCAGGCTGGGGAGTTGAAGCTTTTTCCCCTCGCCCTGCGGGAGAGGGGTTAGGGGTGAGGGGGCAAAATGTTAACAAAGTCCTTTTTGCACTTACTGTTACGGATAAAATCGTTCAACAGGCAAGGGAAAAAAATTGTGATATGATAATATCCCACCATCCGCTTTTCTATGTACCTCTTGACTGGAAGGATATTAATATCTACTCAGCTCATACAAATTTAGATAAAGCGAAAGGCGGAACAACTGACAGACTGATTAAAGAGCTTGGTTTTACTAAAACCGAAAGCTATGAGTTTGTAAGGGTTGTTAAACTTGAAAATCCTACTACTGTAGAAGAATTAAGACAAAAACTTTTGAAGATTTCGCCAAAATTAAGGTATATAAATAATTACAATAAAAAAACAATTCAAACTATCTGTTTTTGTGCAGGTTCAGGCAGCGAATTTATTAGTGAGTTTAATACAGACGCTTTTGTAACAGGGGATTTAAAATTCCATACCGCACTGGATTGCAAAAATGTTGTTTTTGATATCGGACATTTTGAAAGTGAACAGTTTGCTCCAAAAATTTTGAAGGAAATAACAGAAGTCGGAGAGAAGGGAATTATAGCAGATGAAAAAAGTCCTTTTATTTAGTTTGATTTTGCTTTCAACTCTTGCAGTATATGCTTATGAAACAATAATTTTTCACTTTCCTGACGGGGAAAGATGGGATAGTGCATATTATAAAAAAATAGGACTTGAAGCAATTTTGCAATATGTTCCTTACGATCAAACATCAGAAAATTGGACACGCTCAATTGTTGTTCACTCTTATAACGAGAACGAATCACCCGCACCGTTTTTTGCACAAAAAGAGATAAGAAAAATGCGTAAAATTAACCCAAAAGGGCAGTATAAAATTATTAAATCAAGAGAAAATGATGCAATCTATACAAGATGCACAGAAGATTATAACAAAATACAAGGACATTGTGAATTTTTGCGTGTAACTCGTGCGCACGGCGGGATTGTAACTATCCAATATATGAACCGAAACAAAAAAGATTTTGAAAACAACTACACTCTTTGGCTTCAGGTTATGAGAGATGCAAGACTAATGAACAGCTACTGGCGTGATGAAAGAACTTTTGACAAGTCGATGTATTTTGAGTTATAGAAATTTGATTTTTATCCGTCATTTAAGCTATCGGTATGTAAACTTTTACACAAAATCCTACGTCTTCATTGGAATAAAGCCTAATCTCTCCATTCATAGCTTCTACCAAACCTTTAACAATATATAAACCTAAACCGGTACCTCTTGTTGTGCGAGTAGTTGAATCATCCAAACGAGTAAATTTGTCAAATAAGGTTTTTAGCTTTTCCCTGGGAATGACGTCATAATCATTTTGAACACTTATGACAAGTCTGTTTTCTTCTATTTCATAATTCAATATAATCGGACTACTTTCCTTTGAATATTTTATAGCATTTTCTATAAGATTAACAAAAACTTGTTCGATTCTGTCATTATCCGCAATAATCTCTGTAGTACAATCGTGAATATTATTTATTATCTCTTTTCCGGAATCATTTTTTACTAACAAAATCGAATTTTCAATAACTGTATTTATAGGTATATTAATCATATTAAAATTAAGCTTTGCACCTTCGATATCGGGAATAACAAGCAAATCTTCTATCATACGTTTTAGGCGTTCTGATTGACGTTTAATAATTTTAAGCGATTTTTGCTTAGTTTCTTCATCAATCTCTATATCTTGTCTTAAAAGCCTTGATGTATAACCTTGAATACTTGTAAGCGGAGTTCTGAATTCATGACTCACAGTATCAATCATATTAGAACGAAATTCATCAAGCTGCTTTAGCTCTTTATTCTTCTTATTGATTTGAACATAAGACTTGTGAATCTGGTTAACCATTCTGTTAAACTCCATTCCAAGGAAAACAATCTCGAAGGGTGTAAAAATATTGGTTAGCAGACGTATTCGCCTTTCATAGTTTCCTTTTGATATCGCAATAATTGCCTTAAAAAGCTGACGTATATTGATATACAAGTATGATGTGTATAATCCTACAACAAAGAATATTGTAAGTACTGTAATAATAATTGAAAGTATTATCCTGTCGCGATTATAGTCAATTGCGTTTTTCTTTATATCTTCCGTTGTATTAACTATAATCAGTGCGTTTGGATTAGTCTTTTTTAGATAAACTAAAGGCTGATTTTTAATATTACCAAAAATAACAGGCTGATTTTCTTGCAATTTCTTTGGAAGCTGCGCTAAACTTTCTTCATAATCTTCTTGATTATAATTGCTTGATGCAAAAAGTTCGTTGTTTTCCCCATCTATAATATATATTTGTCTTTTATCTTCTGTTAGTGTTTTAAACCACTCCGTTTTAAGAATCTCCATATCTAATACAGCGACGAGATTTCTCTTGTCTTTCATTTGCCTTATAAAGACACCATAATTATCTCGTATATTATAAGCTTTGTATTGTTCAAGCTTTTCTTTGGAACTCACTATGGTGAGTTCCTTATAAAACGGCATATTTTTAAGAATACTGTCAAGATATTTTTGTTCTTGTTCAGGATTTTTATAAAACTCTAAAGTAGATATAATTTGATTAAGTTCATTATTAATTGACTGCTCAAACACATCGATTTCTTCAGAAACAATTTTTGATATTAAAACTGCCGCAGAACGAAGCTGCGAACGATTTGATTGTTGGTTAACATTGTTTATAATAAGCCCGCTAATTGTCATGGGAATCAAAATAGCAAAAAACATGACAACAATAATCTGTTCTGCAATTTTTAATCTGCGCTTTGAAAAAAACTGAACCATGTGATTATTTTATCATGAAAAAGAGGATAAAATTAAATTTTGAATTTTGCTATCCTTCTTCACCGAATGGTGTGAGTTTGTATCCGACATTTGTTACAGTATGCAAATATTTCGGGCTCTTTGAATCCGGCTCAATTTTGTTTCTTAAAGCACCAACGTGAACTCTCAGCATTCTTACATCTTCGTCGCTTGAATATCCCCAAACTTCTTCTAATAGAGTTGCAAGAGTTACGGATTTATTAAAATGCTGCATTAAACAATAAAGGATTTCAAACTCTGTTGGAGTTAGTTTAATTTTTTTATTAAGAATAATTGTTTCTAAAGTATCAGGCAGAATTTCAATTTCACCCGCCTCAAGAATTTCTGATGACAGATTATTTTCAACAGGGGGTTGATTACGCCTTAATAGAACTCTTATTCTCAAAAGCACTTCTTGAATGTCAAAAGGTTTAACTAAATAATCATCAGCACCGCTGTCAAATCCGCTTGTCTTATCCCCAATCGTACCTTTTGCAGTAAGCATAAGTATAGGAACATTAATTTTTGCCTGACGAATATTTCTACATACGTCAAATCCATTCATTTTTGGCATCATAACGTCTAATAAAATTAAGTCATATTTATTATTTAAAGCTTTATTTAAACCTTCCAGTCCGTTAGAAGCGGTATCAGTAAAATAACCGCTTGAAGAAATATCAAATTCTAATAAATCACGAATTTCTGTATCATCATCTACTATTAAAATTCTTTTTTTTTCTGTCATAAAAATCCCTTTTTCTAATAAATTTATATTTATTCCTATTTTAAAAGAATTAAATAAGGGATGCAACATAAAAATTTTTAAGAAATATTAAGAAAAATTGATATATGTAAAATATACTATATTGTAAAATTAAATCATAGAGAAGAAAATAAAAGTATGTTAGATAGTAAACGTTTAAAAAATTTAGGTATTAACATCAAGAGTGAGCGTTTAAGAAAAAACATCTCACAAGAAAGACTTGCTGAATTAACTAATATATCAAGAAATTCTGTAAGCTTAATTGAAACAGGAAAAATTAATCCCACAGTTTTAAAAGTTCTTGATATAGCAAGTGTTCTTGGTACAGACTTAAACACATTAACAAAAGATATCTAATAATTAAATTTTAGTGGAGATATGGAGAAGCATTCTAGATGAAACACAGTCCCTTTTAATAAGAGGGGCAATTTGATTTATAAAGGCAGTAAATTGTGATATATTATCACGATATATTTATATAAAAAAAGATGAAAAATATCATCTTTTTTTATTTATTATATTTTTTAAATTATACTTTCATTTCTTTTTCAAATCCAAACAATGAACTTACCGATTCATCATCATGAATTCTTGAAATAGCGGCACCAAGGAGCGGTGCAACAGAAAGTTGTTTAACATTTTTTGGTAAATCTTCTTTTTTCCATGGAATAGTATTTGTAACAATACATTCCTCAATAGGTGCGTTTTCAAGTCTTTCTCTTGCAGGACCGGAAAATACTGCGTGTGTAGCGCATACATAAACCTTCTTCGCACCTTTTTGTTTTAAAAGTTTTGATGCTTCGCATATTGTACCTGCAGTATCAATAATATCATCGAACATTAAGCAAACTTTGTTTTCAACATCGCCTATGATATGCGCAGCAATTGCTTCATTATGTTTATCACGACGTTTATCAATGATTGCCATAGGACAATCCAGTTTTTTTGCAAAAGTTCTTGTCCTGTTTGCACCACCCATATCAGGTGATACTGCAACCAATTCATCCGGATCAATACCTAAATTTTTAACATAATCAACGATAATAGGATTAGCAAATATATGATCGACCAAAATATTGAAAAAGCCTTGAATTTGTCCTGTGTGTAAATCCATTGCTAAAACTCTGTCTGCGCCTGCAGTTGTGAGTAAATCAGCTACTAACTTTGCAGTAATAGCTTCTCTTCCTGAAGTTTTTCTGTCTTGTCTTGCATATCCATAGTATGGAATTACTGCTGTAACTGATTTTGCACTGGCACGCTTAAACGCATCAATAATAATCAATAATTCCATTAAATTTTCATTAACAGGATTACAAACCGGTTGAATAATGAAAACGTCATCACCGCGAATACTTTCTTTAATCTGCACATAAATTTCACCATCAGCAAAATTTTTAATAACCATAGGCCCAACAGTTGTTCCTAAGTAATCAGCTATTTCTTGTGCAAGTTGGGGGTTTGAACGACCTGAAAATAATTTAATATCATGAGTCGGGTTAACTGCTCTTTCGAGCTGAGAATAAGGCATTTCAAGAACCATCTTATGCAATCCTTTCATACTTTTTGTGATAGAAGAGTGATTTTATTTTACACTAAATATTAGTTTTTATAAAGATTTTTTTACAAAATATTAAGCTATATACATGTTAAAACCCCTAAAAATAAAATTTGCCAGTTTAGGTGTAAATAAAAAATTAAAATATTTATAAAACAAAGTATTTGTCAGGCAGAGCCTGACCTACAGAACTTCCAAGTTAAAAACATTTTTAACTCTAACTCTAATCGCTTGTTAATCTTTACACTTATTTAATAATTTCATCTAAATATACGATACTGAAACTTTAAAAAAAAGCTAGAATGGAAAAGGACAAGGATGAGAGAGAGGGATGGATCAAGATACTTCATCTTACAATAAAATAAAACGTGTAACAAATGAAGAGCTTGCCGAGATGTGGCAAAAATATTTTGATGACCACGAAAACAAAGAGCTGCGTGATGCTCTTATTTTGCAATATATTTATTTAACCAAATACGTTGTTGGCAGAGTTAAAGTATCGCTTCCGCCGACATTTTCTTTTGAAGATATATCATCGTACGGTGTTGAAGGCTTGATTGATGCTATTGAAAAATTCTCACCTAAGATGGGTGCAAGATTTGAAACTTATGCTCTTGTCCGCATAAGAGGCAATATTATTGATAAAATACGTTCACAAGATTTTCTTCCCAGAAGTGTCAGAAGAAAAATCAGAGATGTTAGAGAAGCTCAAGAAGAATTAAAAACAAAATTCGGAAGAGCTGCAACCAACACAGAAGTCGCAAACTACTTAGGCATTGAAAAAGAGAAAGTAGAGCAGCTTCTTTCTGACGATACAACCGTTACATCAATATATGACAAAAAAGGTGCTTCGGACGGTGATATTGAAATAATTGATACAATTCAAGATTCACAAAGTCTTAATCCGCATGAAGAATTAGAAGAAAAAGATGTAAAAAAAGAGTTGGAGGATGCTTTGAAAAGATTGCCGGAAAGAGAAAGGACAATTATGGTGCTTTACTATCACGAAAATATGACACTTAAAGAAATCGGTGAAGCAATAAACGTATCAGAATCAAGAATATCACAACTTCATGCCCAAGCTATTATGAAGCTTAAAAACTTGTTGAGCGAAAACCGTTCCGAAAGATTAAAAAGAAGTATTATATAATTAAATTATTTTTTGTTTCTATTGATTTACTTCTCTTTATGTTATTATGTAATGAGAGGCAAAGATATGTTAAGAGAATTTTTACACTCCAAAATACATAGAGCAACGGTTACCGATGCTAATTTGAATTATGTCGGTTCAATTACTGTTGACGAAGAATTTTTGGAAAAAGCAAACATTTTAGAATGGGAAAAAGTCGAAATATTAAATATAAATAATGGTGAACGTTTCCAAACTTATGCACTAAAAGGTAAAAGAGGTTCAAAAGTCTTCTGCTTAAACGGTGCTGCGGCAAGAAAAGCTCAAAAAGGCGACAAAATTATTATTGTTACTTATGCCCAACTGACAGAAGATGAAATTAAAACTCACAAACCCACTGTTGTTCAAGTTGGCGAAAATAATGAAATAATTAGTTAGAAGAAATAACAATAACTCCCCTTTGCTTAAATGGAGAGGGCTGGAGTGAAGGATAAATTAAATTATGGATATGCGCCCAAAAAGTACAAAGAAAAAGAAAAAATTTACTGTTGATATAAAAAACATGGGTGTTAATATTGATAAAAACGAATACTATGAGATTATCAAATCCAACTCTGCGCACCCTGAAAAAGGATTAAAATAAATTTTAATAAAAAACGAAGTGCGGTAAATCTCATAAGATTTACCGCACACAAATTTTTAATTAGAACGTCAGATTATAACATATTCTTTCTGATTTTTTCCTTTGCTTTATCAATTTCTTTAATCCTTTTTTCTACTGAACGAACTTGTTTTTTTAGTGTTGCTCTTTCTGTTTTAATCAATTTGTATTGGGCATCAACATCAGCATATTTAGTTTTTACATTTAAAAGTTCGTTTCTAATGTCAATTTGAGCGTTATCCAGTTGTTGAATAGCGTTTTGAATATTTCCATTTCCAACAGCTTCATCAGATATTACGTTTACTGCACCTTTTTGTGTAGTTGCAGAAGAAGATGTTGTTGTTGTTCCATAAGATGTGTCGTTAAAATTCAATGGTGTGAAAGCATTTCCATCTGCAAATGCTATTCCTGAAAAAGCAAATATTACACTTAAAGTTAAAATTGTTTTCTTCATAATTATACTCTCCTATTTTTCTTAATAACATAATACGACATGTTTAATATTAAACACATCGTACATTAAATGTATATTTTCAAGTTATGACTATATGCCAAAATACATTTACTCCCTAGCCCCAATCCTCTCCGCAAGGTGAAGAAAGTGATAGTACAACAACCGGCTTGATTGTTTATCCGGCTAAAATATATCACCCTAAAAAGAAAACAGGTCGGTTAAATCCTTCCTGTTAAGATTTTACACTAGCCGAAATATAAATAGCAATTTTATTGTACAATAAAATTGCAAAAATTACAAATAAAATAATGCAATATATAAAAAGTATGCTATAATATAAATAAGGGCTGGAGAGCTTTGTTACTATAACTTAAGAGAGAAATAACCAACATTACATTATACCCGACAAATGTTAAGCTATGTAACAATTATATAAAAAATATATAAAAGTTTGTCAATTTTCTTAACAATCATGTTTTTATATATATAAGAGAGTTACATAAGAGGACAAAATGAACTATCAATTTGATTCATACGTTAACAGACAAGAAGCCAACGCACTCAAAGAGATGATTTTCAAGAGAGCAAGAGAACGTGCTAATGCCATGACTAGCGACGTTCAGGCTGATGTTATGAATATTGCAAGAGAATCATTTGTAAGTAATAATAATCCGTTTTCACAAATTTTAACTCAACAAGCTGAAGAAGCAGAAACAACACAAAAAGTAAAAGAGTCGGAAGTTAAAGAAACAACTGCATTACATACTTTTGTAGATGAAGCAGAACAACAGGCTGAAAAAGTAGGGTTCCCTCAAAAGAACTTGTTTGCTGCATCTGCTAACCAATATAAAAAAATTAGCGAGCAAATCAGTTCTTCTCAAATTGTTAATAATATGAATGAAGCAAGAGAAGGATTAGCGAACAGAAAGAGTTTTATGGGTGCTTTAGAGTTTTTAAATTCTCAGGCTTCAATATCTCTGCTGAACAAACGAGCAGGCCGAGGAATAGATATGGTGTTATAGAACACTTATGAGTTGCTTTTTAGGAGTTCTTCAACAATAATCCAGTCAACCGGTTCATCTAGTTCGTATGATGTGTAGGCAGGAAGTTCGTAAAAAGATATTTTTCCTGAAAGTCTGCATTTATATTGTTTTATGTTGTTTACAGAATTAATATAGCATGCTCCCGTTTCTGCAATAAGTCCTTCAAAATCTTGTCTGCGTGGGCGATTGCGGTAATCATAATTTACAGGATTAAGCCCTTCTTTACCATTTATATTGACTCCCCATTTGAATTGTTTTTCTACTACTCCTGTGAACATTGAATCAGCATTTGATTTAGAGAAAGCATTAAACATGCCGTCTATGTGTTCAGACTTTAAAAGCGGTGAAGTTGCTTGGATTAGGAAGAATAAATCATCGTCTTTCAAGTCAGATTTATTTATATATTCAAGCATAACGCTTTCTGTCGAAGCCGTATCAGAAGCATTTTCAGGATTTCTGTCATAAACTTCAAGTTTATTAAAATTAAAACCAAGTACTGTATTCTTAATATCTTCACTATCTGTTGCAATTATGATTTTATCAATACATTTTGCATTTTGAGCAGCGTATGCTGTCCAATATACAAGCGGTTTTCCATTTATAGGCTTAATATTTTTAAGAGGAATTGATTTACTTCCGCCTCTAACGGGTATGAATGCTATGTTCATTATTTTCCTCCTTTATTTTTATTAAATCGTACAAAGCTTGGTTATATGGTGTTTGAACATTATATTTTTTACCCAATTTTATTATTTCGCCTGAAAAAATATCGACTTCTGTTTTTCT
>CACYKP010000049.1 GCA_902775025.1 uncultured bacterium
GCGTTCTTCATACTTGTCCGAGTTCTTCCATAACTTGATATAGACTTCCTGTTCTATATCTTCGTTATCTTGTTTTGTTATCATTCTGATAATATTTTTAATATTTTGTTTATTAGTTTTAATTATTTCTTCAAAGTTCATTCATCTACCATCAATAACCCGTCTGAATCTACAGGAAATCCTAAGTCTTCAGCAGAGAGTGTATCACCGTATTTAAGTGTATCCAAAACATCATCGTTTGTAATTGCAAAGCCTCCTACTGATGCAAGTGAGAATACCATAAACATGATTGCACAAGCAGCTCTAAGTCTTGCAATACGTTTTTTGCGTTTTGAATAATAATACATTTTTACTTCATCAAGAAGATTTGAAACTTTTTGCTGCGTTTCGTGTTCAGCTTTGCAAGTTTCGCATTCTTGGATGTGTTTTTCGAGTTCATCTTTTGATGCTGTGATAAATAATTCTTCGTATTTTGAACATTTATTTTCCATTTTGACCTCTCTACTATTATAACGAATTATAAAATATTTTGTTCAAAAATAATTTAAATTTTTTAATTATACATTATTTAAAGCTTTTAAGGGCATAATGAACATTGGTATTGAGAAAAACAGATATTTTGAGAATTATAAATTATATGTACTAATTTTTAGATTTTATCACTATCTTTCATAATAATAGCAGGAATGGTATCCTTATATTTTTTTGCTTCCGCCAAAAAATCGTGATGACATTGCTCTAATTTTTCTGCTTTTACAATGAATGCGGCAGGGACAACATCAAGAGCGATAACTTCACTTTGAATATGACCGCCGTCAAACAGATTCTCTAAACTTTTATCCAAACAATTCACAAGAGTTGTCGCAGGAATTAAATGCCTGCCAATTTTTATTGGTTTTCCGGTTAATTCACCTTTCAGGTTTGGTTTTGTTATTTGAGTTAAATATTTTTTTGTAAGAAGATACTTTGTTAAATCTGCGTATTCATTATCGCTAAGTGCAAATCCTTCTTGTTTAAGATTTTCGAGCATTATATCCCTCAAATACACATTTGAATTACCGCCAAAAGCTTCGCAAATTTGTTTAGGAGTTATTGTTTTACCGTTTATAATAATATCTTCCTTTATTTTCGGTATATAACCTTTTTCAAGAACCGTTTCGCACAGTTGCTTATGTTCGTCTTGAGTTAAATCAACACCTAATTTGCTCTTATCATAACGAAGAATTTTGCCTAACAAAATATCCCTAAAACTTTCAAATGTTTTATTATTTCCGCTTGCTATATTTTCAAAATAAGCATCCGCAAAATTTGCCTGTTCTGAATTTAGAGCAAAACCGTAATCAAGATTTTCATAAGTTACATTATTAGATGGTTTTATAATACTGGTTGACCAAGTATTATGTTCTAAACTATTTTTAGCCAGATGAATAACTGATTCTAAGCTTGAAATATTTGGTTTTGTCATATGAACCAAAAATCTTACATTTTCTTTCGTTGTTCCTTTTGGAAAACCGTACGGTTCAAGACTATCATTGTCGGACAATTTGTTCAAATCCAAAACTCTAAGCTCAACTTCTTCATTATCTATTTTAACTTTCTGAATAGGAAACAGTTTGCCATTTCCTACAAATCTTGTATAAAAAACAGGATTATGTCTTGAATATACTTGATCTAATGATTTTTCAACAGGCTTAAATTTTTCTTCCATGTATTTGTCAAATTCAGCTTGAGTTTTTGCGCCGCCGGATTTGTCATAAAGATGGAATGTATTATTAACATTTTCTAAATCGGCTTTTGCCATAATTTGATAAATTTTAAAATCCTCAGGTCGTCTGCATCGAACAACAACATCTTCAACAGACATAAATCCCATATTGTATTTTTCAAACCAATGGTGATTTTGAACGATATCTATTATTCTATTTTTTATATCATCAGAAATTTTTATCTTTTCTAATATACCTTCTGCATATTGTGCACTTGTATTTGGGTGATTTGCATCCCTTACTCCGCTTGGTTTACCTAAATCATGCATTAATACGGACATTTTTAAAACGGTTTTATCCTTGTCGGAAAGAGTCGAATACAAAGGATTATTAATAGAACTTTGAAGAACTTTTAGAGTATGTATATCAACAGAGTATGCATGTGTGTTATGCTGTTCTTTCCCTATAACTGCCGTAAACTCAGGAAAACCTTTTATAATTGAATCAAACAATGTTTTAAGTTCTTTATCTTCAAACAAGGATTCATTTTTAACCGTAAAATTGTCAATTTCTTCAAGTATTCTACTTGCAGCATTCTTTACTTCCGCTCTTACGTTATTATTATCAAACTTTTTGTTATTTAAAATCCCGTCAAAACTGACGGTTCTATCCGCATAATTCTGACCTCTTATTAAACCAAAATGTTTAAGAAGTATATTTTGTTCTTCGTTTGTTAATGGAGATAAAATGTCATTTATATTTTTACAAAATTCTTTTCTTGAATATTTAAGCGGAATACCTTCTTTTCCGTATTGAATAAAATCGTGTGTTTTTAAAATATTTTCTGCTTTTGTGTTGTTATTAGATAAAAATTCCGACAGAAATTTTTTCTGTATATTTGAGGGAACTCTAATAACCGGAACTTTTTCTCCCAACAGTTTATTTAAAGTGCTTGTGTAGTAATCGATATCATAACCGAATTTTGCAAAAATCGGTTTCATCTCATTTGAAACAGACTGTAGATTTTTCAAAATATCGATTTTTTCAGCTAACTGTAATTTTTCTATATTTGAAAGAGTGCGACTAAAAGAATTGAATGTTTCAATCAGCATTGGAAAACTGCTTGGTTCTGCCTGTAGTGATTTATCGCTACAAAGAGCATCTATAAATCCTTTATTTTTTTTATTAATCATCATTACAATTTTATTAGCTGTTTTAAGCGAAATATCGGTTTTCTTTACTATTCCGGCAATTGTTGATTCCGTTTGCGGTTCTGTCCTGTTTATAATATCAGAAAGATAATACCAATCACTAATGTTTTCTTTTTTTTCAATTATATCCAATATATTATTTTTTGAAGCAATATCTTCTAAAGTAATTGTAGAACCTTTCCAATATGAAGTCATATCTAATTCATATCCGCTAAAACATGGTTTTTCCGTATTGTTTTCATAAATTATTTTTTCAAACCTGTGTATTAAATCTAGGGCGGAATTAGTAAGCGTATCATTATGTATAGGTAATCTGGCAATCAAACGAACCTTTGCTGATTCACTATATGTTCCTGCGTATTTTGAGACTTTTTCTATTGTTTCATAAGAATCAAAACGACTCATTAACAATGCTTGTTTTGGCTCTGCTTTATATTTGTCCAAAAGTTTTCTGTTTAATATATTTTCTGCACATTTTTCATCAATAGTGTATGAACTATCCATAAGTGAATAAATATCAAGCCCGTTTTGAACACAAAGTCCCCAAACTTTTGCAATTAAAGATTTATTTGTAAAATTACCTTGCATAAACCTTATTAAAGAATTATTATCTTCGTCAGACATTTTGATATTTTTAATAAGTTTTACGAACTCTAATTGTGCTTTTTGACGTTTTTTATCAACGGCTTGCATAATATTCAATATCTTTTCTCGCAACGGATGGTTTTTTAATATCTTATCCGCTTTTTCAATTTCTGTTTTAATAAATAAATTTTTTATTCGGTGAAATATTTTATTACTAATATTTGATAATCCACAGTAAATATTTGCACCTGATATACTTTTTGTATTTTTTGCAACGTCGGAAGCTGTCTGCACAACCGGATTACGAACAAACTTTGATTGAAATGATATTTGTTTTGGTAAACTACTATATATTTTCATAACAACATAATTCTTTACTATACTGATAATAAAACATAACAAAAATTTTTTTGCTATTATTGACAATATTAATAACCAATATTTAAATTAACATAATTTTTAATAGTATATTGAGCATTTCTTAGAGAGTGCAGATTGTAGATTTGTCATACTTGCCAAGCAATAATATTTGAATACAATTATTGCAAGAATAGTGCAAAAAAATACATTTATTTACTCCAACTTCGTCTATTTATAGGATTTAAACAACAGTAAAATATAGTTTAATAAACATAGAATAGTATAAAATTGGAGATAGTTATGGATATATTTGCAGTAATCGGTACATTCCTTGGTATCGGCTTTATCTTAACCGGTCAAGCAATGGAAGGCGGTAATATAGGTCAATTATTACAGATTACGGCAGCGTTTATTGTATTAGGCGGTACAACAGGTGCAATTATTTTAAGTTTTCCGGCTAAGACATTGGGATTAGCTTTCAAATATTTAAAATATGTATATATGCCTCCAAAAGTAGATTTTGATGCATTGATTACCGAGATAGGAGGTTTTGCGGCCAAGGCAAGAAAAGAAGGTATTATTGCGTTGGAAAAAGAAGCTAATTCAGCCTCAGATTCCCTTTTAACATTAGGATTGGGGGCTGTAGCCGACGGTACTGATCCTTCGCTTGTTAGAGAAATGATGGAAAACCAAATGAGTCAAACCGAGCAAGAAGTTCATAATGCGGCAAAAGTTTATGAATCATTTGGCGGATATTCTCCGACATTAGGTATTATTGGTGCGGTTATGGGTTTGATTCAGGTTATGCAGAACTTATCTGACCCGTCAAAGTTGGGTGCCGGTATTGCAGTTGCTTTCGTTGCAACAATTTACGGTTTGTTTGCCGCTAACCTCGTTATGATTCCCTTAGGAACAAGAATTAAATTTATTTATCAAGATGTATTTTTATATAAAAATATGATTATAGAAGGTGTTTTATCAATTCAAGCAGGAGAAAGTCCGGTTTTAATTGAACGTAAGTTACGTTCATTCCTGTTAGAAGAGAAGAAGGATTCGGGTAATGGCTAGAAAAAAACCGCCAGAGGAGCATGAAAATCTTGAAAGATGGCTTGTTTCTTATGGCGACTTTATAACTCTTTTATTTGCTACATTCGTTGTATTGTATGCACTTGCTCAGGTTGATGCTACAGATTATGCAAAACTTGAGGAGGCACTAAAGAATGCATTTGATGCTTCAAATGTTTTTGATGCTCAGGAAAATATTTTAGATGGGAATGAGAACTTGAATGATCAGCAGCAGGCAAATTCTTTTATTCCGGGATTGATGATGGAATATATAAGCCCCAGATATGAAGACGATGCATTTAAAGAGATTGAAGAGTCCATAAAACAACTTAAGAATGCCGGTGAACTTGAGGGTATATCTGCAAAAATGACAGACAAAGGCTTATTAATTACTTTTGATGATAAGTACCTTTTTGCACCTGCATCAGCTTATTTGAGTCCTGAGGCAAAAAAACTGATTGATAAAGTTGGTGTTTTGATTTGTAAGAAATTTGTATTACATTCAATGAGGGTTGAAGGGCATACAGATAGTAACCCAATGAAAAGCGCACAATATCCTTCAAATTGGGAACTTTCTTCTGCCCGTTCATCTGCGGTTGTAAGATATATGATATCACGTTTCCACTTTATGCCTAATTTATTTAGTGCAGTTGGTTTTGCCGATACCAGACCGCTGGAAAAATCCCGTTCAAAAACGGATCCTATGAACAGACGTGTTGAAATATTAATACTAAAAAATATTTATAAAGATGAGTATGAAAATACTGCCCAAAATATAGTTAATATTCCAAAATCTGAGCAAGACAGAATACAAGCGGACAGAGAAAAAGTAATTAATGAAGTAGAAAAAGAGGCTCTTACACCGGAAGCAAGAAAAATGCTGGCTGAAAACAGGAGAAAATTAGCAAACAAACAAAAGAGCGACAGAATATCTAATAAGAATAAGCAGTTATATATAGATTTGGAAAAAAATACAAAACCGGAAACTAATGAAGGCATGCCAAAAATTGAAAATCGAATTATAGAACTCAAGTCAAATGTTCCTGAAGATGAGGATTTTGGTCTATGATAACTCATGCAGTCGGTTTATCATTGGGGCCTTCGTCATCTGTTGAAAGCGGAGTGGCGGTTATGGAAATCGCAACGAGAAAGCTTATTTATATTGATAAGCTTTTTTCAATGAGCGATGTTCAATTATTTTTCGATAATTATAACAATCTGAAAAATTCTTCAATCTGTATATCACTCCCTTGGGATAACACAATGCTTGAAGGCAAGTGGAGAGTTTTATCAAAGCAGTATCAACTTATTCATAATGACGAAGATTTATTCTTAAATAGAGATAATTGGATGCAAAGATTTTCAACAAGAGGATGTGAATTATTTTCCAATCTTGTTTCGGAAGGTGCTGATATTTCACGTTTTGAAGTCTATTTAGCAAGACAAAAACTTAATTTGTACTCTAACTATAAAGAGCGTTCATCAGCTGATTGCAAATTTTTACAATTTATACTAAGAACTGAATACGGTTTTGATGAACTTCTTTCAAATATGATGCCGATGGGCGAATTGGAGGCTATAGTCGGTGCAATTTTAGCTGAGCAAAAACTACAGCAAAGAACCGAAAAAATATTCGAGTTTAAGGGATTAGATGTTATAAATGCATTATAACTTTACATTTATAATAAAAGCAATGTCTTTGTGCTAGAATTCTGGTATGAGCAAATCAGAAATTAATATGATTAATACGGTTGATATATTACCTGAGGATTTGACTCCTGCTATGCAGAAGTTTTTAGAAACAAAGAGAGAAAATCCTGATTGCCTGCTTCTTTATAGAATGGGGGATTTTTACGAAACTTTTTTTGAAGACGCAGTTACGATGTCAAAGGAATTAGAAATTACCCTAACCGGCAGAGAGTGCGGAAAGCTCGGCAGAATTCCGCTTGCCGGAATTCCCGTAAAAGCATTAGATGGGTATTTGGAAAAACTTGTTAACAAAGATATCAAAGTTGCTATTTGTGAACAATTAGAGGATCCAAAGCTTGTTAAAGGAGTTGTAAAGCGCGGTGTTGTAAGAATTATAACAGCGGGAACTTTGTATGAATCTAATCTTTTGAAACAAAACAGCAACAACTATATGTGTGCAATTTATGAAGAAAAAGGCAAGTGGGGATTTGCTTATACCGATATTTCAACAGGCGAATTTAAAGCAACACAGCTTGATTATGAAACATTATTGACAGAGCTTGCAAGAATACAACCTTCAGAGATTATTGCCAAGGTTAAAAAACTTAAGCTTGAACCATTTCAAATCGTTCCTGAAGAAACTGTAGATTTACCGGATGAGATTACTAAAATTTATAATTGTTCAAAGGTTCCGGAAAGAGTATTTGAAGAACATTTTGCTAAAAACAATTTAAAACAGGTATTTAAAATATCCTCTGTTGATTCCATCGGTTATAATACTTGTCCTTTAGGATTTAGAGCATCAGCCGGTTTACTTGCGTATATTTGGGAAAATATGAAAGAAGGATTCCCGAAATTTGAACGGATAGAGACTTATGAAATATCGGAGTATGTTTCTATTGATGCAGGAACAAGAAAAAATCTTGAATTAACGGAAACCTTGAGAGAAAAAAATAAATATGGTTCTTTATTGTGGGCAATAGATAAAACTGTTACAAATATGGGGGCAAGACTTTTGAAATCGTGGATTTGCCAGCCATTAAAGGATTTAAGTAAAATAGAACTACGACAGGAAATCGTAAAGAAAATAGTTGAAAATTCAGACGAGAGATTTAGACTACAAGCTCAATTAAGGAATATTTATGATATTCAAAGACTTTCAACGAAATTAAGTAATACAACGGCTTCACCCAGAGATTTTTTAAGTTTAAAAGCTTCTTTAAGCGTTCTTCCGGAACTTGTAGAAACTGCTAAATCTATAGGCTTAAATGTTTTTAATACTATAGAAGAACATCTTGACAGTTTGAATGATTATACAGATTTGATAGAAAGAACTATTAAAGAAGATGCTCCTCAGCAGGTAAAAGAAGGCGGTATTTTAAAAGCAGAGGTTAATGCAGAACTTGATTATCTTCGTGATTTGATGTACAACGGCGAAAATTGGCTTAAGGAATTTGAACAGCGAGAAAAAGACCGTACGGGTATAAATATTCTAAAAGTGGGATATAACAGAGTTTTCGGGTATTATATTGAGGTTACAAATTCCAATCTTGATAAAGTTCCTTCTGATTATATAAGAAAACAAACTCTTACAAATGGTGAAAGATTTATAACAGACGAGCTTAAGAAACATGAGGATGAAGTTTTAACAGCGCAAGTAAGAGCATTTGAACTTGAATATAAGTTATTTAGTGATTTTAGAAATTATTCAAAAGAGTTTGTGGGTATAATTCGTGATACAGCAGAATGCGTAGCTAAGTTGGATGTTTTTACATCTCTGGCAACAACTGCAATTGAACACAATTATGTTTGTCCGAAAATAAACGATGGAGCAGATTTTATAATCAAAAACGGCAGGCATCCTGTTTTGGAGCAAATTTTACCATTGGGAACTTATGTTTCAAATAATATAGAGCTTTCCGCAAACAGTACTAATAAAACTCAGTTTATGATTTTAACAGGCCCTAATATGGCAGGAAAGTCTACATATATGCGTCAAAATGCGCTTATTGCAATACTTGCACAAATGGGTTCTTTTGTACCGGCTGATTATGCAGAGATTGGTCTAGTTGACAAGATATTTACCCGTGTCGGAGCAAGTGATGATTTAACAACTGGTAAATCTACATTTATGGTTGAGATGAGCGAAACGGCCTGCATTTTAAACAGTGCTACAGAAAAAAGTCTTATTCTTATTGATGAAATAGGTCGTGGTACAAGTACTTATGATGGTGTTGCAATAGCTTGGGCAGTAGCGGAATATATCGCAAATAGAATTAAAGCAAGGTGTATTTTTGCTACTCACTATCATGAATTAAATGTTATGCCCCAAAAGTACCCTCAAATAAAGAATTACAGAATTACAATAAGCGAAGAAAACGGTGAGATAGAATTTTTACGAAAAATTGTTCCGGGTGGTGCAAGTAAGAGTTATGGTATTCAGGTTGCTAAAATGGCAGGGCTTCCACAAGCAGTTGTTTCACGTTCGGAAGAATTAATGCGAAGAATGCAGAAGGATAATTCTAAAAATTTAGCAGGCCGTAAAAAAGAATCAGAAATTGATACAGACAATCTTACCCCTCAATTAAACTTGTTTTAATAATGTCCTGTGTTTGTATTATTTATTGGTTTTCTACTTCACTTGCCTTAAAAAATATGATATTATGCTATTAATGTGTGAATGGGAGAAAATAGCATGCAAGTATCAAAACGACTTACTGTAACCAAAGAGATACCGATAGATTTAAAAAAAGAGATGGATTTGATTTTATCAATGGATATTGCAATGGCAGAGCAGTATTGTAAAACAGGTGATTTCAAAACCGGATTAAAAAAATATAATGAAGTAATTCCCCGTATAGGTAACGATGAAACAAGACGCAAGGTTGAAAACGCTTATCTGAATTACGCCACTACATACGGACAGCAGTTGATGGCAGAAAATAAATATCTTGAAGCTTTAGAGCATTATAGAAATGTTATGAGGTTGCCCGGCGTTCCTGTTAATATATATAAAAATATCGGTTTATGTATGAAAAACATTGGTAATGCAGATATGGCAATTAAATTTCTTGAACATTTTGAAGAAATTTCACCTGATAAAGAAGATGTTTATATATATTTGGGCGACATTGTTTATACCGATATAAAAGACAATAAAAGAGCTATTACATACTATGAAAAAGCCCTTGAAAAATATCCTGACAACTTTACTATATACAATATGCTCGGACATTTATATTCTACCGAGTACCAAGATAAATTTAAAGAAAAACAAATTTATTATTTAAGTAAAGCATTTGAACTTGCACCTCAAAATAGAATCGTTGTTAAGAATCTTGCTTATGTTTTAGGTAAATTTGATGAAGTAGCTAAGGCAGATGAAATGTATGCAAAACTTATGTATTTGAATCCGACTCATTCGGATTTACACGCATATGGTGCCTATTTGGTTAAACATAAAAGATTTTCTGAAGGATTTAAATTCTTGCAGCACCGTTTCTTAAAAGAAGATTTGGATAATGTTGCTTTTCCTGATTTATTTAACACCAAAAAGAAAAGATGGAGCTTGAAGATAGATATATCGAATAAAATTATCTTGGTTCATTTTGAACAAGGCTTTGGCGATTCAATAATGTTTGCAAGATTTATTGATGATTTAAAAACCAGATGTAAAGAAGTTATTCTTGTTGTTCAAGATTCCTTAATTCCGCTAATGAAGGATTCAAAATTAGGTGTAGAAGTATATTCGGAAAGCGATGTGCCAAATCTTAAATATGATTATTGGATACCGATGATGGATTTACCTATTGTCTGTGAAACGACTCCTGATAATATTCCAAGAGCAGAAGGATTTTTAAAGGTACCAAAAGCTAAAATTAATGCATATAAAAAACAGTATATCAATGATAATGACAAATTAAAAATAGGCATTGCTTACGAAGGTACAATGGCAAGTAAGGAAACAAATCGTGATATTCCGTTAAGTTATTTATATCCTCTTATGAAATTGAAAGATGTCGAAGTCTATAGTTTTCAAGTTGATGATTTAACTCGTCAGATGGATATGATACCTCAAGATGCACAACTTTTCAGACTCGGCAAAACATTTAAAGATTGGGAAGATACAGCTTGCGCAATGAATTGTATGGATTTAATGGTAACAACGGATAATGGTGTAATGAACCTTGCAGGTGCATTAGGAATTAAAACATTTGGAATATTCAATAAAGTTACCGAATGGCGTTGGTTTAAAACTGACGGAGATGATATTGCTTGGTACAAAAGTATTAGGCCGTTCCAATGTCCCACCTCCGATGATTGGGATACTCCGATTGCTCAAATTATGGAAGAGGTTGATAAAATGCGCTGCAAGAAAATTGCAGATAAGATAAAAAGCAAGTCAAAATAAAATATGAGCATATTTTAAAGCAGTAATATTTTGTCCGCTTGATTATTGAACAATAGTTTCTTTAAGTTTGTATTTTTTAATAGCAAATTTTATTTTTACAGGTTTTGTTATTAAAAAGGAAATTCATTATGTCAATGTTTGGTGATTACAAATCATACAGAAAATATGCGCCAATTTATCC
>CACYKP010000050.1 GCA_902775025.1 uncultured bacterium
ATTGTATGCTCCTGTGTTGTAAACACAGATTATATCGCCACATTCAAGATGCGGAAGCTCAATTTCATTAATCAAAATATCTCCGCTTTCACAATAACGTCCTGCGAGTGTTACCTTTTCTGTCTGTACATTTTTAGCTGCTGCCAAATCTGCGGCGTATTGGGCTTGATACATACTTGGTCTCGGATTATCTGCCATACCGCCATCTACGGCAACGTATTTTTTAATTTTCCCATCTAAATTTACCTCTTTAGAGCTTCCTACTGTGTACAGAGTTACACCGGAGGTTGATATTATGCTTCTTCCCGGTTCGAGATAAATTGTGGGGATTTTGTCTGAGTACTTATGCATAGCTTTAGCTACAACTTTTGCTAAATCCTTAACATCTGGCGGAGTGTCATTTTCTGTGTATTTTACTCCTAAGCCTCCTCCTATATTCATCTCGTCAAGGTTTAAACCAAATTTTTTATTTATTCTTGATAATTCTTTGATTAGAATTTCAACTTCATCCCCAAATGATTTAAGTTCAAAGATTTGTGAACCTATGTGGGCGTGTATTCCTCTTAGGTTAAGATTTTTGTATTTGTTTATAATAAGCGAAACGATATCATCAATCTGAGTTAAATCAAACCCGAATTTTGAATCAATCTGACCTGTTTGGATGTATTCGTGTGTATGACATTCAATTCCGGGGGTAATTCTCAATAGAATATCGACATTTACCTCTTTTTCTTCTGCAATTTTATTCAGCAATTCAGCTTCGTAAAAATTATCAACGGAAAATCTTCCTACATTCAAATCAAGAGCTAGCTCGATTTCGTTTTTAGACTTGTTATTCCCGTTAAAAAGGACTTTTTGCATGTCAACACCTGACTTATAAACGGTATAAATCTCGCCTTGTGATACCGTATCAAACCCAAACCCTTCCTCATCAAGTATTCTTGTAATGGCAGATGTGCAAAGAGCCTTTGAAGCGTACATCATTTTGATATTTTTATACTCTTTAAACGCTTCTTTATAATCCCTGCATATTCCTCTAAGCGTCGCTTCATCAATCACATAAAGAGGTGTACCGTATTTTTTTGCAAGTTCTTCTAAATTACATCCTCCAATAAAAATTTTTCCTGATTTATTTTCCCAAGTTATTGGTTTAAGTGATTGATTTACGCTCATTGATTTGCCCTCGTATACTTACAATTGCGGAATTACCGTTTTTATTATCAATTATATTTTACCAAAAATATCTTAGGATATAAAATATTTGCTATTGTTTTTAGAATTTACATTGAGTTTAATTTTTGTTTTTTATTGTGATAAAAACAAAAAAAAGCTATGAACTTTTTATCGTGCATAGCTGTTGATTAGGGATATGTGTATCGTCGTTTTTTAAGGAGTATAGTTATATATTAGCAATCCACCCTATAAAATAAATCATCAGTTTGGAGGATTTTTGTAATAAAACTTAACATTTCATGCAAAACTCTAATTTTACATATTTTTTCTCTTTATTGTAGAATATTTATAGTGTTTACAGAAAAAGTTATACTTATGAGATTCTTCGGCTTTTGCCTCAGAATGACGGCACGCTAAAGACTCAATAAACACGTCATTCTGAGCCATATATCAATTTAAGGCGAAGAATCTTTTTCAGACATATACAGATTTTTGCATATTATATATAGAAAAGGAGAGAAATATGTTAACTAAAACTTCATCACTAAAAACAACTTTCTCGGGTGTTGATTTTTCTAAATACGAATCAAAAACCCAAGAGTTTGTAAACGAGTTCTCAAAAAGAGCTAATAAAGAAGGTAAATTCCTTAATTGGGTTGATTTACCTAAATTCCAACTAACAAGATTAGATGATTTATATTCTATGGTATCATCTCTTAAATCAAATTCAGGTGCATCAAAATTAAGCGTTATGGGTATTGGCGGTTCAAAACATACAGTTGAACACATGCTCGGAATTAACGGGCTTAATCTTTGCGGTGAATCAGTTTTGTTTTATTCAGATGTTGATTCAATAAGCTGGGAAAGATACTTAGCAAAATTAGGCGATGTTCTTTCTTCAAACTATCTTATTGCATCAAAATCAGGTTCAACTTTTGAAACAAAAGACGGATTTTTAAGAATACAAAAACTGGTGAAAGATGCTTATATAGCAAAAGGCTTATCTTCAGATGAAGCCGAAAAAGCAGCTGCAAAACACTTTATCGCTGTAACTGATAAAAACGCTGAAAAAAGTGAACTAAGACGTACATCAATCGAACAAAAATGGCTTGGCGATTTGTTTATTCATGATGATGTAGGCGGAAGATTTTCAGCATTTGATGACCACGCTTTATTTACACTTGCTTTTGCAGGCATGAAAAAAGAAGACATGGCTTCAATGCTTAGAAGTGCACAAGAAATTTCATCACTTTCTTTAACTGCTGATTTAGAATTAAACGATGCTCTTAAGGAAGGTATTTTCTGGGCAGATGCAAAAATGAACGGTATCAAAGCTTCTGTTCATCAATACATGGGTTCAATGTTTGAAAACACAGTTTACTGGCATGCTCAAATGCAAAACGAATCACAAAAAGACACTCTAAAACAGATTGCAAAAGTTCCTGATGCTATGCACCACTCAGCAGAAGCCCATTTTAACCCTGCTAACAAATTAGTTTTTGCTCTTACCGTTCCTTGTGATAATGGTGTTTGCAAATCAAATGCAGAGGCTTATATCGGAGCTTTATCAAAATCTTATGAAGTTACAGGTGCTTTCTTTATGGAATCCGTTGAAACTTCAAAATTAGGTTTAACTCCTGAAGCTGCCGGTGCAGTTACTCAATTAAGAGCATTTGCAACCTGCTATCAAGAAATCGTTGAAGCAATAATGCAAAATAAAGAGCTTCCGGAAGTTCTAGACAGCGTACTTCAACCACACGTTGAGTTCTATAAAAAGAACCTTAAAGGCGGTGTTGTTGTCCCAGGTAGAATAGGCTAGGGATAATAACCAAAGTTAAACTTAAAAAGGTCGTGTCGTACAGTTTTCTGTTGATACGACCTTTTACTTAAATTTGATATATTTGAGGGATAAAGGGGTAAATATAATTTACGTTTTTCGTGAAAATATACATAAATTCGTCATTCAGAGGGGGAAATATCTATTCTGCCCCCGAAGAATCGCCATAACTTTTTAAAATTATAAGTCGATTTTGGACACATCAACCAAATCGACAAGGGTAATCTCCAATGCGTGTGCTATTTGGTCTAAAGTATCAATTGTAGGAGAGCTTTCTCCACGCTCTATTGCACCAATTGAATTTTTGTTTAACTCGGCTTTAAATCCTAATTCTTCTTGAGAAATGCCAATTTTATTTCTTAGCAGCTTTATCTTTATACCTATTTTTTTGCTTACTTTATCATTTATATTAGTTTTCATAACCACTATACTAGTCTATTGACAAACTTTATGCAAACTTGTATACTATTATTATAAACTAGTTTAGGCATTTTATAGAGAGTTAAAATGAATATTAAAGATGAAAATATTGAGTGTATTGAAATTTTATGCAAAAGATTAAATTGTATTTTAAAAAGTTTATCATTTAATAAATTTAACGTAGAAGAGAAAATCATAATGGAAAACTTAGCAAAAGAATTTGCTTATAATATTAATGTAGAAACAAGTAATTTTACTGAATTAAAATAATAATAAAATGGCAATATTCATCGTGGTATAATTTTCTTATGAAAGATTATTTAATAGACACCCATTCCCATATAGATATGATTGTCGGAAAACATGAAGATAATACCGAAACAACACTACACGATGTAATAAGCGATATGAATGCTTTAGGAGTAAAAAAAGCTATTATTCCTGCGGTAGAAGTTGCAACTCAGGATAAAGTGGTTGAGCTTGCTAATTCTGATGAAAGTATTTTTGGAATGGTAGGGTTATTTCCTAGCGAAGCTAAAACATATACACCTGAATTTGAAAAAAAGATGGAGGATATTGCCCGTAATAACAAGAAAATTGTTGCAGTAGGTGAAGTTGGCTTAGATTATTATTGGGACAAGTCTTTTGTAGATTTGCAAAAAGAAGTTTTTATAAAACAAATCCAAATGGCTCAAAGGCTTGATTTACCTATCGTTGTGCATGATAGAGAGGCACACAAAGACTGTTTTGATATTTTAAAAGAGCAGGGTGCGGGGCGTGTTCTTTTCCATTGTTTTTCCGGTAGTGTTGAGTTTATGAGGGAATGCGTGAAAGAAGGGTGGTATATCGCTCTCGGTGGTGTTGTAACTTTTAAAAACGCAGTAAAAATGAAGGATGTGGCTCGTGAAGTTCCGATTGACAGACTTGTGCTGGAAACGGACTCACCTTATCTTACTCCTGTTCCTTATAGGGGCAAACCTAATAAACCTGCATACGTTAAGTATGTAGCGGAAGAGATTGCAAAAATTAGAGAAATGTCTCTTGAAGAATTGATTGATATTACAACAACAAACGCAGAAAGGTTTTTTGGAATTTGAAGAAAGAAAGATTGGATAAAGTTTTAGTTGATTTAGGCTTTTTCGAAAATAAAAGCAAAGCATCTTCTGCAATTCTTGCAGGTAATGTAATGATAGGTACGGAAGTTATAACAAAAGCCGGATTTCAAATAGACCCTTCAAAAGAGTACGATTTTAAGGTTAAAACAATGCCTTATGTTTCAAGAGGAGGGTTTAAACTTAAAAAAGCTCTTGATGCGTTTGAATTCTCACCGAATGGAAGAATTTGTTTTGATGCAGGTGCTTCAACAGGGGGATTTACAGACTGCCTTTTGCAAAACGGAGCAAAGTTTGTTTACGCAGTTGATGTTGGTTATGGTCAATTAGACTGGAAAATAAGAAGTTCAAATCAGGTTAAAACGATTGAAAAAACTAATCTTAAGATATGCACGTTTGGAGATATTTATTCAGAAGGCGAGCCTGTAGCGGATTTGCTTGTGTCGGACTTGTCTTTTATATCACTTACAAAAGTTTTGCCTAATCTTAAAACTCTTTTATCACAAAATGGGCATGAAATGATTTGCCTGATTAAACCCCAGTTTGAGGCAGGAAAAGAGCTTGTTGAAAAAGGCGGAGTTGTAAGAGATAAAAATACGCACAAATCTGTTATAGAAAATGTTTTGAATTGTATTAAAGATTTAGGGTATGTAATAAAGGGTTTAACCTATTCATCAATTAAGGGCCCGGCCGGAAATATTGAATATTTAGTTTGGTTTGCCACAGAAGGGAAAGGTATTGAGCCTGATATCACCGAAGTTGTCAATTCTGCGCATGAAATATTGAACTAATATTAATTACATATCCAAGCCTAAATCCAGAGTAGGTGCTTTGGCAACTATTGCACTTGATGAGATTATGTCAACGCCTGTTGATGCAATATCACGAACTGTATCCAGATTTACATTACCGCTTGCTTCAACTACGGCTTTCCCATCAATTAGGTTAACACATTCTTTCATTTTCATTAGTGTCATATTATCAAGCATAATGATATCAACTCCGCAGGCTAAAGCCTCTTTGACCTGCTCCGTTGTATCACATTCAACCTCAATTTTGTGTGCGTGCGAGATGTTTTGTTTTAGTCTTTCAACCGCTCTTGTTAAAGAGCCTGAGAACTTTATGTGGTTATCTTTTATCATGGCACAGTCTGAAAGATTAAATCTGTGTAAAGCACCGCCGCCGATTTTTACCGAGTATTTTTCAAAAGCTCTGAAACAAGGAGTTGTTTTTCTTGTATCAACAATTTTAGCTTTGTATTCACCGATTGCTTTTTGGTATTTGTTGGTTTCTGTTGCAATTCCGCTCATTCTTTGAACGTAATTGAGCGCTGTTCTTTCTCCCATAAGAATATATCTGGCAGGACCGGAGATATCAGCGATTTTATCCCCTTTTTTAATCTCATCACCGTCTTTAAAATAGAACTTTATTTGAATTTTATCAGACAGGATTTTAAAAACTGTTTCAAAAACATCACGCCCGCAAAAAATTCCGTCAACCCTTGTGTTAAGCGTGCAAGACATTGTATCGTCTTCCGATGTTAAATAATCAGTCGTGATATCACCAAACCCAATATCTTCCTGCAGTGCTTGTTTAACGTGTTCTTCTATAAAAAATTTGTTTAACATAATTCATCCTCTTGATTTATTTTATAATTCGGAAGGTACACATTCGTTGCACCACGACGGCAACGAACAATTATATCTATGCATTTACCCCACCCTGCACAATTCTGAATGCCTTGCAAGACTGTCGGTTTGTTTATAATCGCTTCTGCAATGAGCCCCACGGGATTCTTTGCGTTCCAATGCTCCTTTAATAATCAAAGATGCGACTGTTAGCATATTCCTATACTCGTACTCGCCTTGATTTAGGCATTTTCTTCTGCGTTTAAAATCTTTTTGAAGTTTTTCCACTTCTTTTTGAGCAGTTTTTAATCCTTCTTCTGTTCTAATTATACCGACATTATTCCACATAATATCTTTTAGTCTTGATTTTAGCTCGTTGTAATCGTACTCTTTGCCGCTAAGAGAATGAGAATAAACATCAATCATTTTCTTGATGCCCTCGTCTATTTTCTTTGGTATTTCGAGATTAGAAAAAGAAAGATAATCCGCAAGTTCATACGCACAAACTACGCACTCTAAAAGTGAATTACTTGCAAGCCTGTTTGCTCCGTGCAAACCTGTTGATGCCGTTTCGCCGATTGCGTAAAGTCCTTTTATAGAAGTTTTTCCGTCAACTCCTGCTTTAATTCCGCCCATTGTATAATGTGCTGCAGGTGCTACAGGAATCGGCTTTTGAGTAATATCAATTCCGTTTTCTTTGCATCTACCTGATATAGTAGGAAATCTTTTTAAAAGTTTTGTTTGGTCGATAATCGATGCATTTAAAAATACATTTGGCGTATGGTCGATATTCATTTGAGAATATATTGCTCTTGTAACAACATCTCTTGGTGCAAGTTCACGCTTGTCGCTATAGCGTGACATAAATTCTTCACCGTTTTTATTAATAAGTTTTGCACCTTCACCTCTTACGGCTTCCGAGATTAGAAATCTGTTTTTACTATCGGGGCTAATCGCAAGAGCTGTAGGGTGGAATTGAATAAATTCCATATCCTGAATAGTTGCACCGGCTTCATAAGCAAGTGCTATACCATCACCTGTTGCACCGTCAGGATTTGTTGTATATTTATAAACCTGTCCTACACCGCCTGTTGCAAGGATTAAAGCAGAGGTATAAACAACTTCGTGTTCGTTTGTAAGTTCATTATAAACTATCGCACCTTTGCAAACTTTTTCAGAATTAATCAATAATTCAACCGCCATAGAGTTTTCCATAACGTGAATATTTTCATCTTTTCTAACAGCAGCAGAAAGTGCATCAGTAATACCTTTTCCTGTAGCATCACCGCCAGAATGCAAAATACGCTTCATACTGTGAGCCGCTTCAAGAGTAAAAGTAAGATTTCCCTGAGTATCACGGTCAAAAGGTACACCGTTATTTATTAAATCGTTCAAAACTTCATCAGAGGCAGCGGAAATATATTCTGTTGTTTTTTCTTCGCTTAGTCCTGCACCTGCTTTTAGGGTATCTTCAACGTGCAGAGAAACTTTGTCATCAGGGTTTTGGTGGATTACTCCTACAATTCCGCCTTGAGCATAACGGGAATTGCTTTCCCCGAGTTCAGCTTTAGTAATCAAAAGTAACCCTTCAGGCAATTTGATTTGCTGAGAGATTTTGAGTGCCGCATAAAGTCCTGCAGCACCGCTTCCTATAACTACTACCGAATATTCTGAATACTTCATCGTTCCTTCCCAAATTGATGATTGGTTTTTATTTTATTGTAAAACAAACAAAATATAAAAACCTGTTTTTTAATAAAGATAATATTAAGATTTTTAATACTGCAGGTTATTTTTCGTGGTATCATATACTTATCAAATAATTAAGAGGATATTATTATGAAAAAATTTTTGCAAATATTAGGGTTCGTTATTTTAGGTATAATTTTAGCACTATATTTATGCTTTTTATTTGTTTTACCTAACGTAATTGACTTAAACCAATACAAACCGCTGGTTAAGGATTTGGCTAAAGAACAAGCAAATCTTGATGTAAATTTGGGTGATATTAAAGTTATCACGACACCTCTCTTAGGTGCAGGAGTAAAAATTGACAGCTTAAGCGTTAAGCTTCCTGACGGTTCAAACTTGCTTTCAACAGACGGAATTAAAGCAAGAATATCTGTTCCGAGTATTCTTTTATTAACCGTAAAAGTTTCTTGCTTTGAAGTTGAAAACCCTGTTGTAAACCTTGAAATAGATAAAGATAACGTTGATTATAAAATAGTTAAACTTGTTGAAAATATTCTTAACGCAAAAAAAGAAAAATCTTTAGGCGAGGAAAAAGTTGTTACCCAAACTTGGTTTAACCCTGCTTGGATAAGAATTAAAGTTCCTTGTGCAAAGCTTAAAAACTACAAAGTTCTTGTAACAGACCTCAAATCAGGACACTATCTGAACCTTCACGGTGAAGAACTAAGAGCAGGATATTTTAACGGTAAAACTGCAAAATTGAAAACTTATGCAGAATTATTCTCTGATGAGAATAAAAACTTATCTGCAAATCTTGATATAAACACATTTTTACCCAAAACAGAATCAAAGCTTGACGCAGAAGACGATCCTGCGGAAAGAATTGATGTTCCGTTTGTTAACCCTGTAGACATGTACAGAAATTATAATCTAAAGGCTGATATTGATACCAAACTTCGTGTAAGAGAACATAAAGGGGATATAACGTCATTTGGTCATATAAATATAGACGGAGTTACATTAAAAGTTTCTCAACTCCAATTGCCAGAAAGCTATGTTCATATAAAAACTTTCAAGCATACAGTTAATGTTGATACAAATATTTATCCTGCACAAAAACAAAATATACAACTTTTAGGAAAATTAAATTATAGCAAACATCCTTGGATAAATATGAACATAAAAACAGGAACTATCCAATTCAATGATATGCTGATTTTGGGTAAAGCATTTCTGGATTCACTAAGAATACCTAATGAACTCGGTCAATTCAATGCAGAAGGCTCTGCTATTGCTGATTGTTACATAAAAACAAACTTTAAAAAACTTAAATCAAACGGTTTTATAAAAGTTCAAAACGGAGGCTTATCCGTTAGAAACTTAGGTCAGATAATCTCAAAAGCTAACATTAACGCACTTTTAGATAACAGCGTTTTGTCATTTAAAGATTCAAGCCTTTTGGTAGGTCAATCAAAAGTAACTGTTGACGGAAGTATTGATGAAAAATCTATAGCCGATATTAAAATCAAAACGGACAGAATGCCCCTGCCGTCTTTATTCTATGCTTTTGCGCCCAGAAGTTTAAGAGAGGCATATAATTTCCGCTCAGGAGATATTACTCTCGATGCTTCAATAAACGGAAAATTAAAAGAAGCTATTGCGAATGCAAACTTTGGACTGGACAACTTTGATTTTTCAGACAGAAAAAATAATTTTAATATTAAAGATAATAAACTCAAAGGTGAATTCAACTGTGATACAAAGAAAAAAACTTTAGCTGGACACATTGAGAATAAGGATTTTGTATTCTCTCTTCCTGCAACAAACTCATCTGTTCGTATCCCTCAACTGGAAGTCGGAATTGCAGATAAAAATATATCAATTCCTGAAAATAAACTTTTGTTCAATGACAAATCTGAAATCAAATTCTCAGGAGATGTTATCAACTATGAAAAACTAAAAGATATCAAATTTAATTCAAGCGGTAACGTTTCTACCGATGATTTAATTAAACTAATCGGCAGAGAATTTAAACCATTTATACATTCTCAAGGTGTAATTCCCGTAAAATTAACTCTTTACGGAAACAAGAAAAAACAAACAATTTTTGCACAAGCTCTTGCTGACAAGGATAATTTTATTACCCCTATTGACTTAACAGAGCTTGGCGGTAAACAAACCTCACTTCAAGCAGTTGTAGATTTAAAACCGGGCAGAATAAAAATCAAGAAAACAGGTCTTTATATAAGAACCGTTTCAACAGATGAAGAAGGAAACGAAATAGTTAACCTTCAAGAAATTGCAGATATAGACGGTACAATAGCAGGAAATAGGATAAATCTTCTTAAGATTAGCCTTCCGTCAATTGTAAGCGGGAAAATATACGCATTTCCTAAGTCTTCCGTCATAAGAGATAAGGCAAGATTGTTTGTTTATGGCGAAACTTCTAATCCGATTATTAGAGGTTCTGTGAATGTCAGAGAATTAAAAATTCCTGAATTATTAACTTCTGTAGACAACATTAAACTGGATTTTAAAGGTCATACATTGGGATTTGACTTAAATAACATTCTATTGAACGGCTCTGATATCAG
>CACYKP010000051.1 GCA_902775025.1 uncultured bacterium
AAATAGTCTTTTTTTTTACATATTTATCTTTAAGCGGTTTTGTGTATGTAAAGTTTTTTAGCGGTATAAAATTAAACCTTTCGTATTTTTCAAATGTCTTTAATCTTTCGTTATAAGTTTCTTCCGATACATTTTCCCATTTTTCATCGGAATAGGATAAAAACCAAGGTTTCTTAGGGTTTGTGTAGCCGTCATATTTAAAGCTTACTTGAGGGAATAATTCGGTTGAATTTTCAACTAAATCATATACTCTAATCCCGCTTTCTAAAGCGCCTGATGAATATTCATTACAAACAAAAGTCCCGTCACAGACATAGTATCTGTCTCTTGCTCCGCCGCTTATAACATGCCGAGGTTTTCTATCTACCATTGTGTAAATATCATATATTACACCTTTCCAATTACCTTCTGCGATCTCTCCTATCAAAAGTTCGTCTATTCCGTCTGCATTTACATCATAATAGGTGTATCCTATTTTAGTTTTATCTTGAATTACATTATACATGTAACTCATATTTTTTTGCTCAAGTTTCGTTGAATCCCATTTTTCATTTATTGCTAGTTGGTGTTTTTTTAAAACTTCTTTATATAAATCTTCGCCTTTCATTCCTTGATTTTTATAATAAGTTGAACCGTTAATTCCGTTAATATTTATCACATCACCAATTTCATAAAGTAATTTAAACACATCAGGAGGGTTTGTCCCTTTTGTATAGTCATATTGAACATCTGTCGGGTGTTTTAGAACCATATCATAGAGATTGCCTCTTTTGTCTCTTAATTCTCCGTTTTTTATAAGCTTTTATACCAAATGCAAAACCACCGAACCCTTCATTTTTAGAGTCTGTATGATAAAAAGATATTTTATCTTTTTCTTTTTTTACTTCGTACATTCCTTTTAGTTCTTCGGGTAAAGTTATTGAAAACAACTTATTTTTTATTGTTGTATCTTGTAGTAAGTCATTATTAGCTCTGATAAATTCAGTTTTTGTTTTATCTTTGTTATCAATCCAAACAAGTTCGTCGTTATTTATTTTTATACTTCCCGAACCGTCTTTATAATCAATTTTATCTTCGATTTTGATTACCGTTTTTGTTTAATTTACCCTTGAATCTGTAAATATCTTTTTGCGCAAGATTATTTTCTCTCCAAGTGATAAAAATTTGAAACTCACTATTATTTTGATTAGAAAAAATATCCATTACAACACGCTCTGATATTTTTTCAGCCCATCTTCCCGTAATATTTGACGGAGATTTTATATTTTCAGCGATAGCTGTATTTTGTAAACAAGCAAAAAATAAAGATAAAACTAAAAAGAATATTTTCTTCATAATGAACTCCGATTTTTAATAAAATTTAAAATCTATATACATCAAGATAATTATATCACGCAAATTTTTGTTAAAAATTAAAAATACTTAGCAATCGAAAAACGAATTACGGATTAGAAGAGGCAAGGCATACAATTTCATTTATGCCTTCTTTTTTGAGAGCAGATATCATTTCTTCGAAAGTTGAACCTGTTGTACAAATATCATCTATCAATAAAACAGGCAGAGATAAATATTTTGTTTTATCAACCTCGAAAGCATTTGCTAAATTTTGCATACGCTCTTTTCTTGAAAGTTTATACTGAGGTCGGGTGTCTTTAATTCTTGTTATAAGTTCATAGTTAGGAGTAAATCCTGAAAGTCTGCAAAATTCTTCTGCGACAAGTTCCATGTGATTATATTTTCTTTTTTTTATTCTGTTTTTGTGCAAAGGAACCGGAACTACCTGAAAGTTACCTTGTAATTCAAGCTTAGAGAAATATTCATACATGAACTTTGCAAGATAGAAAGCAAGCTCTTTTTGTTTGTGATATTTAAGTCCTCTTATCAGTTTTTGTAGATTCTTTTCATACATTCCGCAAGTAAAAATATTTACTCCGTCAATAATTCTGTTAGCTTTAATATCCGCAAAATTTAATTCATCATAACAACTTTGACACATTTTAACGGAATCTTTAGATTTTCCGCAGAAGTAGCACTTTTTTCTGTAAATCAAGTCTAAAAGTGAAGCAAAAATATTTTTCATATAGCGATTATATCAAAATATGTTTTTTTTTGCATTTTATGTTATTATTTTTTTATGGATTTTAAGATTAGTGAGAAAGTAAAATATTTAAACAGCATGCTTTGTGAGATTGATAATTTGTATCAGTCTTTGCTTCAAGACAAAGGATTGTCTGATAGTGAGTATGTTGTAATGTTTGCTATCTTAGAATTAGGTGAAGGCTGTTTGCAAAAGGATATAGCAGATAATAGCTATATCAATAAAAAAACTATTAATTCGACAATAAAAAAATTGGAACGCAAAGAACTTATAACATTAAAAGCCGGCAAATATCCAAATATGCATATATATTTAACGGATAAAGGCAGAGAATATATAACGACAAATATTGTGCCTATAATAGAGGTAGAAAACAAAGTTCTTGCAATTTTCCCCGATAATGAGTTTGATAGCTTGATTGAAAATTATTCCAAATATATAAAAGTTTTTAGAACAGAAGTTAAAAAGTTTAAGTAGATTTAATCAGTTTTTCTTTGATATCTTTAAAACTTTCGTATTCAAAGAATTTAATCTTTTTTTCTTCACAGTATTTTGCGAGTCGTTTTTTTGCGAACAAAATGTCAGCCTTATCTGCAACACAATAGTCAGAAACTCCGTCCCCTATGTACCAAATCTCATTATACTCTTTGTATAAGTTTTTGAGAACTTCACATTTACAAGTGCCTGCATTATTTATACAGTTTTTGCTGTCATTCGGGAAAGACCATTCAAATATTCCGTTTTTAAATTCTCCGTGGTTTGATATTATTTTAAGATTATTCAAACCGTATTTACCGAGAATTTTGTCTATAAAATAATCTACTCCATCGCTTACAATATACAAATCTATATTTTTTTCGTGTATAAATTGATAAAAATCACTAAAGGTTTCATCAATGTTCATAGTTTTAATAAATTCTTCAATCAGTTTCTCAGATAAATTCGGAACGAGCTTAAATTCTTCAATCAAACATTCTTTAGAACTGATTTTTCCATCAGTCCAATCTTGTTCTACCTTTTCCCAATCCCCTTTAGCATAATTTTGTATAAAAGCATAGAGACCATCTCGGTCTGTAATGGTTCCGTCAAAATCACTAACTATACAAAATTTCTTCATATTCTTCCTTAATATATTTATAATAAATCCTATAAAAAACAAATGCAAAATTCAATCAAATTTAGATTAATTCTGGCAATTATCCGAAAAATATGTTATATTTGTCTGTAGAGAAAAAATGTTGTCGCATGAATTAAGGAGGCATAATGGCAGAATATTTGGTTTTAGCGGAAAATATCAGTTTTAAGAATAACAGATTAACTTGTATTAATATTTATGACAGACTATCAACGATAGCAATGCCTTCGGAATTCAAATTTGATTTGGCAATTATGTGCGGCCCGAACTGGAGTGTCGGAGATCATAAGTTAACAGTTAAAGCAGTTGGAAGTAACGGCAGGGAAGTTTATATCGGTGAATTGATGGTCAAAATTCCTAATGAGGATTTTGTATATAATGCTTTTGCTAATGATATTAAACTTATTATGGACTATAGCGTTGAAAGTTTAACTTTTGTTGTTTATGATAACGGCAAAGAAATTATCTCTAAAAAGTACCCCGTAATTTCTATGCTTGTTCCTCAAAATATTCAGCCCGAAACAAAACAAACTCAAAAAGAGGAAAAAAAAACGACTGACGTAGAAGAAACTGCGGAAGCACAAAGCAAAAAAGAGGAATCTCAAAGCTCAACAACAAAAACAACGAGTAAATTCGGCACTCCTAAAAGACCGAAATACGGCGAGTTTTTAAACCTAAAAACCGAGCAAGAACTTAATGATGCATTAGATTTTATTGCCAAGATGCCTTCTGATAACCAAATGAAAGAAAAACTTAAGGCAAATATTGAGCAGCAATTAAAAGCACTAAAAACCAAAAAGAAATAATTTAAAATAGCGGACGAAGGGACTCGAACCCTCGACGTCAACCTTGGGAAGGTTGCATTCTACCACTGAATTACGTCCGCTTAACGTTCTTATTATAATTCAAAAATTTCAATCTTCAAATACTACTTGTCTATAAACATGCAGTCTCCATAACTGTAAAATCTATACTTGTTCTTTATCGCTTCTTCATAAGCTTTAAAAATAAACTCTTTCCCTGCTAATGCACTTACTAGCATTAATAAAGTCGATTGACCTTAAACTCATAAGGAGGGTATATAAATAACTCAGATGCAGATTTGCACGCTTTTATCTCACCATATTGCTGATAAGCTGTTTCTAAAGTTCTAACAGTAGTTGTTCCCACTGCTACAATTTTCTTACCTTGAGCCTTTGCTCTGTTTATTAAATCAGCAGTTTCCTGTGTAATTTCAAAACTCTCTGAATCCATTTTGTGATCTAATACATTCTCACATTTTACAGGTCTGAATGTTCCAATACCGACATTTAATGTTACATACCCAATCTCAACACCATTGTCTGCAAGCTTTTTAAGTATATCTTTAGTAAAATGTAACCCTGCAGTCGGCGCTGCAACAGAACCTTCATCTTTTGCATAAACTGTTTGATATCTTTCAAAATCAAGTTTTTTCAACTCATCATTTGTCATTTTTCTTTCTATATATGGAGGAAGCGGTATGTTCCCGACACGGTGAAGAATATCAAGAAGTTCGCCCTCATAAATCATTTTTACAAGCCATTTCCCGTCATCAGGAAGAGATTCTATGACCTGAACAGATAACTCGTCAGAAATCTTTACAACTGTACCTTCTTTCACTCTTTTTGAAGGCTTAATTAATACTTCCCACAAAGAGCTATTGTCTTGTCCTTCAATATTGGGCTGGGGTGAGTGAGCAGTTTTCAACAGAAAAACTTCTATTTTAGCGCCTGTATCTTTATAGCCGTACAAACGTGCGGGAATAACTTTTGTGTTATTTAAAATCAGCACACAATTCTCATCAAGCAAATCAACAATATCATAAAAATGCTTGTGTTCTATTTGCTCTTCCTTAACTCTAAGCACCATCATACGAGAATTATCCCGCTTTTCGGCAGGAGTTTGTGCTATTAATTCTTCCGGTAAAGTGTAATCAAATTCTGATAGTAACATAACGAAATAATTATACTACAAAAAGAAGTTCTATTTATCGATATATTTGAAACCGTTATTTGCAAAAGGAATTGCTTCTTTAAATTTTACACCGTTATTATTCAAAATCTGCATTATACATTCCTTTATTTTAATAAAATTATGAAATATGACCTTTTAAACATATAGATTTTAAATCTTTTATAATTTGTTTGTTTATTCTTTTCATAAACCTGACAGGATGAGTGAAGATGGAGGAAAATACACCTTCTTCTATGTATCTGAAATTATTTTCATCATAAGTTATGCAAGCATCAAGTCTGTTATCAAGTGCAACACCTGTTCCAAGTTCAATGTTGTAATCTTTACCTTTATGCTTGTTAGTAAATTTTTGAATAAATACATCAAATTGACCGGATGGAAGTCTTTCACTCAAGGCTTTACAAGCTTTCTTGTCAATATGTCCGGATCTAAAATTAGGTTGATAATTATTACTGATTTGCATTTTTAAACTCCTTTGCTTTTCTTAAAGGTTGTAAATAATATTTTTTGCTAGAAATACAAAAAAGGTTTACAAAAATTTACATGTAAACCTTTTTTTATTATTAAAATAAATTGTTATTCCTTCTCTTGGATAGGTTTAGCGTTAGCTACATCAATATCGCTGATTTTGTTTTCTTTTTTCGCATCTTCCATTTCTAACTGTTTATTAATAATAACAGTTTGAACAACTTGGAAACAGTTACTTGCAACTAAATACAGAAGAACACCGGCAGGAATCGGAATAATAAAGAATGTAAAACCGAGCATTAACGGCATAAATGTATTCATTGATTTTTGCATAGCAGCTTGAGCCGGATCTTGATTAACATTCTTGTTCATTGCCATCATTGCTTTTTGAGACATAACCATAGTTAGCATAAACAAAATAAGCAAAGCAAAAACGTCCCAATGGAATGCCGGTTTAACTTCTTTTGTCGGAATGGTTGCAACCAAAAGCCCGTCTTTTCTGACAAAAGTCATGTTTTCAACTTCTTTAGTGTTAACATCGGTTATTGCAATTTCAGCTTTTTCAATTTGGTCAAGCTGACTAAATTTAAGATTTAAACTATCTAAACTTACCTTGAAGTCAGCAGGTTCTCCGGGAGTTAACGTTCCTTGAACTTCTACGGCTTTATTCGGCTTTTCTATTTTAACGTTATCCATCGGTTCCAAACCTGTCTTGAAATAAACCTTAGCAGTTTTGCCTGTCATGAAGTTATCATATTTTGAAACACCAAAAACTCCGTCATTTGAAACACCTGCAGAAGTTTTCATAGTTGCATCAAGTCTTTTTATGAATAAGAATTGAGAATCACCTGCCATAGAGATAAATTGCGGACTCATAAGAGTTGAATACAAAAGGATAAATATAGGCATTTGGATAAGAAGCGGGAAACACCCTGCCATCGGGTTAAATTTATGCTCCTTATAGAATTCCATCATCTTTTGCTGCATTACTTGCGGATTACTTTTATATCTTTCCTGAATCGCTTTCATTTTTGGCTGAAGCAACTGCATTGTTCTCATAGAACGCTGCTGTGAAACCCCTAAAGGCCACATTGCAGCTCTTACAATGATTGTCAGCAATATAATTCCGATACCGTAACCGCCAACGATTGATAACATTTTTAATACTTTTATAGTTAATGTTGTAAAATCCATAATTATTCTTTCCTATGTTTTGTTTGTAGGGCAGATATGCCCAATATACTATTTTCGGTGAAGCAAGCTGCACCCTACTGCTATTATCGGATTAACAAATCCGACCTACTCTCTAAAACGTACGATAAACGCACTATTTCAAGATACTCAAAACATAGTGTGAAGTCAATTAAAACAATCTCCCAAATTGTTCCGAAAAATCTTTGTAATCAAGGTTAATATATGGTAAATTGTATTCTTGAGCTAATTTTTCAACCTTGGGGTCATAGTTTATTGCTAAAGTTTTGACACCTGATTTTATGCCGACAACATTTGCGTGAAATCTCATTGCTATAAGATATTCAAGGTTTGATATTGTTTCAAATACATCATTTAGAGAAAGCTCTTTTAACACTTCAACATTATTTAATCCTTTTGTTTTAAGTTTTTGAGCAAATTCTTCGCAAACTTCTGTATCAATACTGTCTTGCAAAGATATAACTTCTATTTTTTTATCAGAAAATCTTTTAGCTATTTCATCTGCGAGTTTTTCAAGAAAATTATCATTTACCCCTTCAAATTTTCTCAGTTGAACTCCAACCGTTCCTTTTGAGTTATTTTGCGGAAGTTCAAGTTCAAAAATAGGATCTTTGACAAGCTCGCTTTCAATTCCCCACGATTTTAAAAGTTCTTGTGATTTTTGATCTCTTACGGATATTTTTTCAGCTTTTTTGAGTGCAAATTTTGTTAAGATTTGTCCTACTTTAGAGTTAATCGGCCCAATACCTTGAGCGTAAATCCATACTTTTTTTCTTAAAAACAAAGCAGAATAAATTACTATAAGGTAATAAATAAGACTTTTTAAACTTGTTACATCTTGCAAAAGGCTTCCGCCGCCTGATACAAGAACATCAGAGCCTATAAGAGCAGGCAAAAATTTTAACATCGGGCAAGAATCGACTTTATAAAGAACTTTTGTTTTCTCGGGATTTGAAGATATCAGAGTAACTTTTTCTGCACCGTCTTTTTTTAATTTTTCTGATAAAACGTGTGCAATAGCTTCATCTCCAAAGTTATCAAAACCGATATAGCCTGATACTATGTATTTCATGCTTCAATATTCTCCATAACGGATTTTAAATACGGAATAGATTGAATAGCTCCGTAGTTTTGTGTTTGAAGTCCTGACACAACGGAAGCAAATTTAGCTGCTTCCGCAGGTTGATATCCGTTAGTTATTGCATACAAAAATCCGCCGTTAAATACATCTCCGGATGCCGTTACATCTACAGCTTTAGATGTGTTATAGAATTCGGTGAAACTGATTGTACCCTTATAGCCTGTATAATATCCGTTATCAATATGTGATTTTATAACGACAATTTTTACGCCTTTATCCCAAAAATGTTTCATTATTTGTTCTATGGAATCTATCTCATAAAGTCTTATTGCATCACCTTTTAGGCTTAAGAATATAATATCAGTAAATTCAACAATCTCTTCCAATAAATCTTTTGTATCTTCTGAATTCATAAAGCAAGATGTATAGTTAGGATCATAAGCGGTTAGCACTTCGTTTTCTCTTGCAATACGGAAACTTTCTCTTACAAGTTCTCTTGAACTTGCACTAAGTGATTGAACAATACCCGTTGAATATATCAGCTTTAAATTTTTAATACATTCCTCTGATAAATCATTTATGGAAAGTTTTGTTGCTGCAGTTTTTCTTTTGTAATACAAAAGTTCTTTTTTGTCTTGTTTTTTTGCAACAATATACATTCCGTTTTGTTCATCATTTGTTTTGATTAATGATGTATCAATATTTTCTTTTTGCAAACTTGAAAGAATAAATTCACAAAACCCATCATTTCCTACTTTTGTAACATAGGTAATATTACCTCCGAGTCTTGCAACCGCAACAGCGGTAGTTACGGTATCTCCTCCAAAGTATTTATTAAGTGTAGAACTTTCAGCAAGACTTCCGTTTGAAGTCAATTCTATTAAGCATTCTCCGATTATTGCGATATCCGGTTTTTGTTGGTCCATTTTTTATAGTCTCTTATTTCTTTTAAAATATCTTTTGTTCTTGCAGTAATGGCTTTTGGTTCAAATCCTTGATAAAAATCACGACCTACACCTACTGCTATTGCTCCGGCTTTAATATATGTTACAACTTCATTAAGTTTAATATTTCCCATAGGAAGAAGATTTAAAAACGGCATTTGTCTTAGAATATCCTCTATATATCTTACTCCGCCCATAGCTTCCGTCGGGAATACTTTTATTAGAGGTATTCTTGACTTCCAAGCGTTATAAGCTTCATTAGCTGTTGTAGCACCGGCTAAAAAAGGCACATGCTTGTTTTTAGAGATTTTGATTAAACTCATTTGAAATATAGGAGATGAAAACATAACAGCACCGCTATTAAAAGCTGCATCAGCTTGAAGTGATGTAATTATCCCTCCCGCACAAACGTGAGTAAATTTTGATACCTCCTGTATTGCTTCATACATTGAAGGATGTTCTACGGTCATCTCTATTACTCTTATACCGCCTTCTACTAGAGCTTTTGCCGTTTGAATAGCAAATTCTGCATTGTTGCACCGTATGATAGGATATATTTTATCCTCTGCTATCATTTGAATATAATTATCACTCATTCGTATGTATCCTTTTCACTTAAAATATTATATCATAAATTTATATTAATAAATTTAGGAATATTATGAATAAATTAAAAATAGCTTTTTTCAGTATTGTTATCATATCAATTTTGGCATTAACGGCTTTTATTACATATACTTTTGCGGAACCAAAAGCTTATGATTTTATGATGAAAAATGTAACTACGGAACGATTGCCTTTTGATAACAGTAAAAACATATACGGCCATGATGATATTATTCTTGTTGTAATAGATAATAAATCGGTTGAGAGGTATCGCTGGCCTTGGAAAAGGGATTTGAACTGCAAAATTTTTGAGTATTTTTCTGAGTATGCAAAACCAAAAATCATGGTTCACGACGCTATTCTTACTACTATAGATACAGATTATCCGGAGGCTGATAAAAAATATTTTAATTCTTTAAAAAAAATGGATAATCTTATAGAAGGTTTTATGTATAGATTACAATATGAAAATCCTTCTGCCGGTGAAAAATACGACAAAATTTTTATTGATAAATACGGGCTTAAAAATGTTAAATCCAATGTAGTTTTGCCGCAGATTTTCAGAGGAATGATAACATCTCCGAAAGAGTTTATGGATTCTGTGAAAAACATCGGCTCTATAACAATTATTCCGGGATTCATAAATGGTAATCCCATAGATGAAACTTACCGTACTCACAACTATTATATGAATTATAAAAATTCTATTTTGCCATCATTATCAATGAGTGCATTTTTGACAGCAAATAATTATCCCAAAATAGAGATAGATAAGAATTTTATATCATTTCCTGAATTAAATTATAAATTTAGACATAAAATATCATCTTATATACCAATATCAATAGTTCCGATTAAGTATTACAAAATGCAAGGAAATTATTCTCATAAATACTATTCGGCAATCGACATAATGGATTCATATGACAGTATTAAGCAGGGTAAAAAACCGATAATATCTCCTGAAGTTTTTAAAGACAAAATAGTTGTCCTCGGTGTTAATGATCCGTTAAAGGACGGCTTAAATGATAACAAAAGTTCCCCAATGGCAATTAATCATCCTGCTATGGACATACAAGCCACTTGTATTGATAATCTCTTCCACAAAGATTTTTTAACTGTTTTACCGGCTTGGGTGAATATTTTAATAATGTTATTTGCTATGTTTATAGTATATTACACAATAAACACACACACCTTAGTTAAAGCAATAAGTTATACAATAATTATTATTGCACTATATTTAGCTATTGCCTCAACCTGCTTTTATTACAGTGTTATTATAAATACGGTAACGCCAATTGTAATGAGCGCATCAACAATGATTGTAGCATATATCCATAAATATGTTATTGAAACAAAAAAGAAAGAAAAAGTAACAACAGCGCTAGGGAAGTATATGTCAGAAGATGTTATGAAGGACGTCTTGAAAAATATTGATAACCTGGGCTTAGGCGGTAAAAAAGCAACAGTTACCGTACTATTTTCAGATATAAGAGGATTTACATCATTATCAGAAAACATGTCTGCTCAGCAAGTATCAGAGCTTCTTAACGAATACTTTTCTGAGATGGAACCTATTGTTACAAAGTATAACGGTATAATTAATAAATTTATCGGAGATGCTGTAATGGCAGTATTCGGAGAACCCATACAGGATAGCAAACACCCAATTAATGCGGTAAAATGCGGTTTAGAAATGCTCGAAAAAGTAGAAGAACTTGATAAAAAATGGCAAGAAGAAGGCAAACCTGCAATACAAATAGGGGTCGGAATTAACACAGGTGAAGTTTTTATTGGGAATATAGGTTCGGAAAAACGTATGGAATACACTGTTATCGGTGATACGGTAAATTTGGCAAGCAGGTTAGAAAGTTATAATAAAACTTACAAAACTCACATGCTGATAAGTTCTACAACTTATGAAAAAACTAAAGATTGTATTAGCGTAAATAAAATATCTGATGTAGAAATTAGAGGTAAAGCCGAAAAAATGGATATTTATGAGGTTAAAAAATTAGTATGTAAATTTTTGTAACAAAAAAAATAAATATTCTAAAGTTTTGAAAAAATTTGCCGATATATAAAGTATCAGAAAATAAAAAAGGAAATTTTTATGAACGATCTAAGATATGAATACAGATATCAACCCCTAGGATATGAGTTAAAAAACAATAATGAAAACAAAGAACCTGCAAAACAGGAACAACAAGCAGTTGTTAATAATGATTATGAAAATACAAATTTTCTTAATTTACCAAAAGGGTTCAAATTAGGCAGTTAAAAGGATTAGTGTTTATTATAAAAAGCGAAGCTAAAGCTTCGCTTTTTTAGTTTGCATTTTCCTTCGTTTCTTCCGGTTGTACATTTAAAGGCTTTTTGTAAGAGCATGTTCTGTTAGAGCAAACTTCATATTCACCGTTTTTAGTCATTTTCTTTAATAAAAGTTCACCACATTCAGGACACTTGTTGCCGGTTGGCTCATCCCATAGAGCATAAGAACAATCCGGATAACGATTACATCCAAAAAATATTTTTCCGTGTTTAGATTTCTTTTCAATAATTGTGCCTTCACCGCATTTTGGGCATTTTACACCTGTTGAACGAACGTATTTTTTGCGGTTGCCGCATTCTTTACACTCCAAATATTTGCCGTAAGGACCAATTTTCATTGACATAGAACCGCCGCATTTGTCGCACTTTTCATCAATTGTTTGTTCTTCTTTCGGTTCGCTGTTTTCTGTTTCTGATGCACTATCCAACTCGTTTATATTATTTAAAGAGATAATTGTTTTGCATTCAGGATAACCCGAACAACCTAAAAATTGTGTTCCGAAACGACTTGTTTTTACAAGCATAACCTTTCCGCAATTCGGGCATTTTTTATCACTCTCTATAGTAACCCGTTTTGCATCTTTCATTACGGATTGAACAACCTCCATAAACGGAGTATAAAATTCTTGCAAAACAACGTTCCAAACTGCCTTTTTTTCTGCAATAAGGTCAAGTTTTTCTTCCATGCCCGCAGTAAATTTATAGTCCATAATGTTTGAAAACTGTTCTACAAGTTGTTTGCAAACGGTTCTTCCTAAAAGTGTCGGCATAAGTGCTTTATCTTTTTTCTCGACGTACTTTCTTGTTTGGATAACCGTAATTATTGTTGCGTAGGTTGATGGTCTGCCGATTCCGTGTTCTTCAAGCGCTTTTACAAGTGATGCCTCATTGTACCTTGGAGGCGGTTGTGTAAAGTGCTGTTTAGGAGTTACTTCTTTACAAACGACTTTATCTCCTTCGTTTAAATCCGGAATCTTTGCTTCTTTTTCTTGCCCTTCCTCTTCTGCATCATTATAAAGTTTTAAAAAACCGTCAAATACAACTTTGCTTGTGCCTGCTTTTAAATTGTAATCCCCTGCCTTAATATCAATCGTTTTATTGGCTATTGTTGCGGGAGCCATTTGTGAGGACATAAATTTTTCCCAAATAAGCTTATACAAACGATACTGGTCATTATCCAAATATGGTTTCAGGCTCTCAGGAGTTCTTTCAGGATAAGACGGTCTGATGGCTTCGTGAGCATCCTGCACGTTTTGTTTCCCTTTTACATAAACATTTGTTTTATCAGGGTAATACTCTTTTCCGTAATTATTCAGGATAAAATCTTTAGCCATAGCATGAGCATCATCTGAGATACGAACACTGTCAGTTCTCATATAGGTAATTAAACCAACGGGAGTGCCGTCGATTTCCATACCTTCATAAAGCTTTTGCGCAACCTGCATTGTTTTTTGAACACCAAAACCAAGTTTTGTACTTGCAGCACGTTGAAGAGTTGATGTTATAAAAGGTGCAGTCGGCTTTCTTTTTGTTTCTTTTTTTGTTACTTTATCAACAACACATTCAGTTTGTGGATTAAGAAGAACTTCTTTAATCTTTGTTGCTTCTTCTTCATTATTTATATCAAATTTTTTACCTTTATACTTGTTAACTTCTGCCTCAAAAAGTTTACCGTCTTTATCCATTATTGTATGAACAGACCAATATTCCTTAGGAATAAATGCTTCTATTTCTTCTTCTCTTTCGCAAATCATGCGAAGAGCAACAGATTGAACACGTCCTGCCGAGAGGTGATAATTTCCCAATTGTTTCCATAGTACGGGCGAAAGCTTGTAACCTACAAGTTTATCTAGAATTTGACGTGTTTGTTGAGCTTTAACTCTATCCATGTCAATTTCTCTGGAGTGTTCAACGGCATATTTTACAGCCTTTGGAGTGATTTCGTTAAACTCTATTCTTTGAACCTTTTCATCATCGACAGGCAAAAGTTCTCTGACGTGCCAAGCTATAGCTTCTCCCTCACGATCTGGGTCTGATGCAAGTAAAACACGGTCAGAACGTTTTGCTAAATCGCTCAGCTTTGCAACAACCTTCTTTTTATCAGGAATAATAACATAAGTCGGCTTAAAACCGTTATGTACATCAAAACCTAAAATATTATCAGGAAGATTCCTAACGTGACCAAAACTTGCTTCAATCTGGTAACCATCACCCAATATCTTTTTTATAGTCTTAGATTTTGCAGGGGACTCGACTATAACTAACACTTTTTCTTTTTTAGATTTTGTTTCTTTTTTTTCTGCAACAGAAGCTGTCATGCTCTTTTATACCTATCGCCTTCTATACTCTCAATAAAACCTTCGACCTCCATTATAGTTAAGGTCTTAAGTAACTCCTCTGTATTCAAACCTGTTTCGGTTTGCAGCTTGTCAAAACCGCAAGGTTCAACTTCTATTATATTTAAAATAGTAGAATATTCAAGTGGTATTGTAGAAGAGTTCCACGACAGTGGGTGTAACTCCGTTACACAGTCTGTCGATGGGTGAGGGGACGATTTCCCAATTCAAAGCATTCAAAACATCTTCACCTGATGTTACCATTGTCGCACCGTTTTTTAGGAGTTTATATATGCCTTCAGTATTCTTGTTATTTATTGAACCGGGGATACACATAAGTTCCCTTCCTTGCTCAAGTGTAAGGTTGGCTGATATCAAAGCTCCGCTTTTTAGTGCCGCTTCACCAACTACTGTTCCGAAAGATAATCCTGTAACAATTCTATTTCTTTGCGGAAAATGAAACCTTAAAGGTTCTACTGTCGGATAATATTCCGTAACTATTGCACCGCAACCTTTAGGGATTTTTTCGTATAAATCTTTATTAGATGAAGGATATTGAAAATCAAATCCGCTTGCTATTACGCCAATTGTTTTAAGATTATTGTCTAAAGCTGCTCTATGCGAAGAGGCATCAATCCCTTCAGCCAGACCTGAAATAATACAAATATCAGTATTGTTAAAATCATTTATAATTCTTCTTACGCTATCCTTACCGTTTGTACTGGCACGTCTTGAACCGACAAAAGCGACAGTTCTCTCTAAATTACAGGAAAACAAATCACCTTTATAATATAAAATCATAGGAGGATTATGTATCTCTTTAAGCATTTTTGGATAACGTTCATCGTCAAAAGTTAAAACATTTATACCTCGTTTTTCAACTTCTTCACGAGTTTTATCAAGATTAATTTTATCACGCAAACTCAAAAAGGTATTAAACTTCTTTTTGTTAATTTCAATATTAATACCTTCCAAATCTTTTTCAGAACAATTAAAAACTCTTTCTATATCACCGAAATATTCATATAAAGAAAGAATAAAAGACGGTTCAATTTCTTCCTTTGATGACAGACCTATCCAATATTTTATATCCATAGAAAAGATTTTAACATTAAAAGTTATTTATGCAATTCACTTTTGTTATTTTCTATGCATAAAAACTTATTACATATATCTTTTCAAATGATTTATTGCCTCTGCAGCTGCAGCAGTAAGACCGTCTGCAGCATCATTTTTATATGCATCAAATGAGCTTATTCCTTTAGGACAAAATAATCGTTGCCAAAAACTCATTTTGTCTTTTAACGGCATTACATAAACGTCTATACTTGAAAAATCAGGATGGTTAACAAAACATGATTCCATAACTATGTCATAGGATTTACCAAACTCTTGCAATTTGTTAAGGTTAGCTTTAACAAATTTTTGGTCTTTTTGTAAAACTTTTGAATAATCTAACCCTTTAAAATTTTGATAGTTAGCCGCCGCAGATACAATTTCCATAGATATTCTCCATTTTTATAAACACTATATCCATGGTAAAAACATGTAAAAAAATTTTTTGCTACTGAAATTTTTATATTTTAGATTTTACTCTTTCAATAAGTTTATTAACGCTATCTTTTTCTTCTTGAGGTATATCAAAATCTAAGTAGTTTTCAAAATATTCAATAGCATCATCGTAATCTCCTCTTGCAAGGAAGAGAATCCCGACTTTTTTGTATGCAAGAAGAAACTTATCATTAACTGCTATTGCCTTTAAATAATTTGATATAGCTTTATCAATTTGGTTATTCGCTTCATAGGCTTGGGCAAGAGCAAAATACAAAAGTTCCGTATTCTGGTTATCCTCATACGCAAGTACATTCTCAAAATTATCAATAGCAGTTTCGTAATCCCCAAGTTCAAAATAAACATGTCCCAAATCATAGTATGCATCATAATTATCAGGTTCACCGTCTAAGACTCTTTCGAGTTCAACGATAGCATCGTCCCATCTTTGGTCTTCTATATAAACCCTTGCAAGAAGGTGAGCGATAGCTAAATTATCCTGAAGTTCATAGCTTCCTCTCTGTAATGTTCCTACAGCAGAAGCTATATCGCCATTTTTATAATACAAGTCAGAAAGGTTTATATAGGCTTGAGCGAGTTCAGGATCAAGTTCAATGGCTCTTACAAAACAATTTTCTGAATGTTCAAAATCACCCGTATTTGAATAAGCTACACCCATATTGTTATATACATTTGCATTATCAGGTTCGGTCTCCAATACTGAACTGAATGCATCTATACATTCTTTGTACTTGCCTTCTTTAAAAAGGCTCATTGCTTTTTCTGTTTTTTCAGACATTATAAATCATTTTCCTTTGTATCTATATTGTGAATAATTGTTTTAACATTTCCTTCTGCGGTAAAATCTTTCGGATTCATTGTCATTTTAATTTTATCCGCAATAATATCTTTTTCCTGTTGAATAATTTTTGAACGGCCTACAAAATATACTTCGTTAGGTTTGTTTGTATTTTTGTCTGGGAATACACTAACTTTAGGACCTTGCGCATAATAATCATCATACCAAATTTTTACATGTCCGCTTCCGACATAAGTATTTTGTTTTTTACTGTATTGCTGATAATCTGAGTGGATAGTAAGTTTTTTACCGTCATCGGAAATTGCAATTGTTTTTGTATTTCCTTCAACGCTCATTTCCTCTGTTATAGGGTTATATACAAAATGGTGCCCTTCTGATTCGTTTTGTTCCTGCTTCACCCTTGCATTACCGATTAAGTCAAGTTTCTTTAGCCCGCCTTTCTCGTCAGCAATGATAACCGCTTTGTCGGAATATGTTTCAATATCTTTATATTTCATTGTTACACCGCCCGTTGCAACCATAACGCTGCTTTTTGTGTCATATTCCTGAACATCAGCGTTTATAATGATTATAGGTGTGTTTCCTTCTGTTAAAACAGACTGTGTTTCGCCTTCCGCTCTTACAACTTTGTTAATTAAAGAAATCTTCAATATATTTGATTTAACTTCTCTTTTTTTATTTCCGTTAATTTCTACCGCAAATGGTTTGTTATAAAAAGTTGCAGTATCAAGCTTGTTGTTTCTTCTTATGGAAATATCCGCATTATCACTTTCAACGGTTAAATTATCAAGCTTAACTTTTACTCCTCCGTCAAGTTTAATTTTATGTTCAGAATCGGAGAAGGTTTGTGTTTTAGATTCTATCTCTAAATCAGATGCTATAACACCAAGCCCTGCTATCATTAATAAGAATATTATTAAAAGCTTTTTCATTTTTGCCCTTTCTATTTTTGCGGTGTTTTTTGTTTTTTCTCAAAAACTTTAGTTGTTGTGTGTCCTATAATTTTAAATTTATCATACCCAGCACTAATTATACCTTTATCTGCAACAGATGTCATTTCATCTCCTTTTTTTATTACTACATGACCTTCCGCAACAGTTTCTTTATCACTCCCTGACCAAGTAAGCTTGTCTGTTTTTAAAGAAACACCGTCTTTTAAAACAATATAAGTATTCTCATATAATGTTATAACACCTGTATTTTCGTTATAAGTCCCTTTTGACGATTGAAAACTCATTGCAACTTCATTATCTTTGTAGAAGTTACCTATAACATTATTTAATGTTGCAATACTGTGATCGTTGCTGTAATGTCCGGTTTCACCGTATATTTCGAAGTATTTTTTACCTTCTTTTGTTTCGGTAATGATTACACCTAATGCATCAACTTTTTGTTCATTTTCTGAATTCTTAAGCTGAGAACGATTAAAATTAGATGTTATTACACCTGCTGATATAAATGCCCACATCATAACCGCAATGAATGCAAAAAGAGCTATGGCATAAGCTTTTTTCTTCTTATCTAATGCCATAAATTTTTCATACATTTTTATAATGCGTTGTTTATATTTTTCCATAGGAACATTTTAGCACATAATAACTTTACAATTTTTTGTTCTGTAAACTTTTGTAACAAATAATTGTTATAAAAGTCAATTTTACAAATTAAAAAAACTTCATGTATATAAGGGAATAATAAGGTTAATTGAAAGGCAGGTATTTTATGGATACACCATATAACTACTATGGGAATTATGGACGTACGAATTGGGATACAATAATGAATGATTGGTACTACCAACAAGTTGCTAACAATCCATATTTGAATTTTAAAGGTTCTTCAAACGGAATAGGTCAAAATGTAACTCAAGAAGTTTTAACTCCAGAATTAACGGAAAATATTTCGTATGCTTCTAATAATGGTATTCCTGTCAATTATGCAACAACATCACCGGATAACTCAAACACAGGACTTTGGGTAACAGGAGCAATAGGTGCGGCAGCCATTATCGGAGGGTTAGCTTGTAAAGGCGGCGGAAATCCTATTAAGGGTGCTAAGGCTCTCTACGAAAAATTCTTTAAATCCGGTGCATCAAAAGTATCTGATAAAATATCACAAAAGCTTTCAGGTATTCAGGTAGTCAGAAATGGGAATAAAGTTGAGTGTTTAGTACCCAATGAAACATTAAAAATCAACAAACAAAGTGATGCATTAAAACATTTGCATCAATATTTCGGCATAACATCAAAAGATGTATTTAATGTAACAAAAGGAAATTCAACATTAAATAACGGTACATTTGTATTTAAAACGGGTGATACTGTTACCTTCAACGGCGATAAGATTACTAAAATTATTGATAAAAGCGGAAGAGACGTAACCTCCAAATTCCTTGGAAAAGATGTAACTTTGGAAGGTGATGATAAAACATTTATCGACAATTTAACATCATTTATAAATAATGCTAAAGAAATGAAACAAGATTGGACAAAAGGCTTTAAAACCGCAGACGTAACAAGAGAACTTGGAGATAATTCGGTTAAAATCACATACGCTCGCAAAACAAGACCTGTTATAAAGGAATTAAATACTCTAAAGCCGGTTAAACCAACGGATGATGCAGTAAAAGCCTGGGCTTATGACCATTCTGAAGCTAAAGTATTATTAGGGAAAGACGTATTTAACAATTATAAAGCTCCTGACGGTATGAAAGTCGGACGAGCAAAAATTAAATCAGACGGTATTGTATACCACTTTAATAATGGTGAAATAGAAGGAATCACCAGAAATGGCAAATACATACCTAAAGGCAAACGGGATTGCAATGTTGTTTTAGTCGAAAAGGAACAAGACATGAAAACTGCTTATGAACAGTTATTTAATGGAAATATTGAGAAAAAATACCGCAAAATGATTGATATGAAAAATGTAGAAGTTAGTTACGTTAAAGCATAAATATAATTAAAATCTCTCTTATAAAATTCCCCTTTCTTGCCCTGATAAGCTTATCAGGGTTTTTGTTTTAGAGGTTATTTTCCAAATCTTTTGTAAGTTTGTCCA
>CACYKP010000052.1 GCA_902775025.1 uncultured bacterium
TATTTCTCCTTATAAAATATCCTCTATGTATATATTAAGTATTTCAAGAAGAAATAATTGCCCTTTTGTTAAAAATTGTAACAACAAATTTACAAAATAAAAATTTGGTAATTCGTAAAAGGTCAAAATTTTGAAATTCTTCGGATTAATTCACTTCTGGTTCAACATTGTATATGTTATATAATTCAATACAAAATATAAATTTAATATTTTACAAATTTATAATTATTTATAAAAAATAATTAAAATATGTTATAGAGTTTTAATATTAAATGTAAGCATCTTTTTCTTTATCAAATAGTGTAATCTAAATAGAAATTGTGTTCTTTATAATAACATTATGAATACCGTAAATAAATTCTTAAAAGCTTTGAATGAAGATATTTTTTTAAACGAAGATACTTGGACTAAAGAACATCAATTTATATCGGGTATGCGTAAATGGGTTGCTGACATTGTCCCTGTAGAGCTTTTGACTCGAAGCGCAAAAGATACGGTTAATTCTCTTATGACGCTAAATCAAGACGGAAATTTTTATGAAACGTTTCCGAACGAGATTTTAACGCCTGATTATGGTGATAATTGGGGGGTAAGTGCTAATTATATAGAAATAAATAATCGTGCTATAGCAGAGATGGATAAAAAATGCTGCAGAAACGGATTGCTTAGTGCAATAAAGCTCCTTCCTGCAATTCCTCCGAGTGCTAAAAGCTGGGCAAACTGTGTTATTTTATCCCAAATATTTCCCAATATTTATGGTGACGGATATCATAAACCTGCCAATGAAGAAAATTCTATTTACGGAATAAAGCTTAATTCAGGTTTCAGCAGAAATATTATAGATTTATCAATTGAAGACAAAATTACTCCGTTTGAACAGTTCAGAGCTTTTAATGATTTGGCAAATTTTCACGGATTAAAAACGGGTTTTAGGACGGTTATTTCAGCTGACCAAATCAAAGTTGTTCAGCCTGACGGTGGTGATGTTACATTTGATTGGAATAACGACAAACATTTCAACTTGTTTTTAAATTCTCATATAGAGCTTATTGAAACGGGTTTTGAAGCTATTTTTATTGATAGTGCAAAGCATATAGGCGGATACGATATGGAGAATTATACGGGAGTCGGAGCTTTGCCAACGTATGAACAGATGCAATACATTATTCATGAGATTAGGAGCAGAACAGGGAACACTCATCTTAGTTTTGTCGGGGAAAAAAGCTCTGATGATTTTGCAAGATACGAAAATTTGGGACTTAATACAGGCACCGGCTATATTGATCCTAACGATTTTCATACTGTAAGAGATAGGGCTATTAGTCATAAGTATTCAAAAAATTATTCCCCAGGGGTTGAAGTTTCGAATGACAACGATATGGGAGGTAGAAGTTACGAAGAACGACTGCATAGAATTAACAATTCTCTGTTTGCTTACGAGTACCCCAGTGATAAACTTGCAAGTTTTATGCAGATGGAGGACTTGTTTCCGTTAAGATATGACACTAATACTCATCATTTGATGATGTCAAATCCTTCGTATTCAACCGACGGTACCGCAGAAAGCCATTGGTATAATCTTTTTGCACACTCGGACGGCAGAGAATATAACAAAAAAGTCGGAGAACTTTTTTCACATACTTTGAATTTGTAATTTATGTTATTATTTATTTATGTTCAAAAAAGGAATTTCTGTAGAAGAATTTAGAAAACTTATGGCAGACAGGAAGCAATGAAAATTACTTTTAAGCTGAATAGTAGATACAATTCACCAAAAACTATCAGAAAATTGTTTTCGAAACTTACAAAAAGAAAAGTTGATGAAAGTTTTGGGATGTTTCCTCCGTTTTATACTGACTGCGGAGTAAATATAAAAGTAGGGAAACGAGTGTTTATAAACTCTTGCTGTCGATTTCAAGACCAAGGCGGAATTGAAATTGGAGATGACTGTTTAATCGGTCATAATACTACAATTGCAACACTTAACCATGATTTTAACCCTGAAAATAGAGCAAATCTTACGCCATATCCTGTTAAAATAGGAAACAAAGTTTGGATAGGCTCAGACTGTACGATTTTACCTAATGTAACGATAGGCGACGGTGCAATAATAGGTGCAGGAAGTGTTGTAACAAAAGATGTTCCTGCGAATTGCATAGCAGTAGGGAATCCTGCAAAAGTAATAAGAGAAATAGAAACAAAATAATTAATTTATTATTGCTTAATAAATTTTGTATTTCATGTTAGACATTTTGCATACGACACGACATACTTTATTTATTCTTCAGAATTTTATATAAATTACGTTTTTCGTAAAAGTGAATATTTAACCGTCATTCTGAGGGCAAGATTTGCAAGTTTAGATATCTAGCTTAACGAAGTCCGAAGAATCTCTAAAACATTTTGAAAATAAAACAGTTATGGCGATTCTTCGCCACTTGAATGGATGTTGTGGCTCTGAATGACGACAGAATGTGAACTTTTACGAAAAATGTGCGTTATATTTAGCCTTTCAAATATGCTTCAATAAATCCGTCTAGGTCGCCGTCCATTACGGCATCAACATTCCCCATCTCAAACCCTGTTCTGTGGTCTTTAACCATTTTATACGGGTGAAAAACGTAAGAGCGTATTTGCGAGCCGAAGTTGATATCAAAGGCTTCGCCTTTTAGTTCTGCAAGTTTTTTTTCGTGTTCTCTTTGGCGAAGCTCAAGGAGTTTTGATGCAAGCATTTGCATCGCATTTTCTTTGTTCTGTAATTGAGAACGCTCCTGCTGGCATTTTATAACAATTCCTGTTGGTTTGTGCAAAATTCTGACGGCTGTTTCAACTTTGTTAACATTTTGACCTCCTGCACCGCCTGAACGCATTGTATCAACTTCTAAATCTTCAGGTGGAATAACAATAGTTTTTTCATAGTCAGGAATAATCGGTGAAACTTCGCAGGAAGCAAAGCTTGTTTGACGCTTTCCGTTAGCATTAAACGGGGATATTCTAACAAGACGGTGTACACCTTTTTCTGCTTTAGCATATCCATAAGCGTATTTACCCGTAATTTTTATTGTTGCGGATTTTATTCCGGCTTCTTCTCCGTCTGATTTATCAATTAATTCCGTTTTCCAACCTCGATTTTCTGCCCAGCGTATGTACATTCTTAAAAGCATACTTGCCCAGTCTTGGGCATCGGTTCCGCCTGCACCTGCATTTATTGTTAAAAATGCATCTGCTTCATCATATTCACCTGATAACATTTTTTGAATATCGTATTTATCAAGTTCTTTTTCTAGTTGCGTTAGCTGATTTTCGCTCTCTGATACAAGTTCTTCATCTCCTATTTCATAAGCTGTTTTAGCATCTTCTATAATACTCTCCCAACGGGTAAATTGTTCTATTGTATCTTTTATTTCTCTGACTTTTTGTCCAAGTTCATTTGCCAGTTTTTGGTCAGCCCAAACGTCAGGAGATTGGAGTTTTTCTTCTAACTCTTTTTGTTTATCAAAGAGTTCGGTAAAATCTTTAATCTCAAAGCGATTATTAACTCCCTCTTTGTTTTTGACAACTCTGTTTTTTAAATCATCTAAGTTCATAACAGTTATTATATCAGAAATAAAAGTATGCTACGGTTTGTACTTTAACTTATAATATTTACAAAAATCGGGGCGAGGATTGCGGTTAAAATTCCGACCATTACAAGAGCAAGAGATGCCATTACGACTTGAAGCTCTCTGCCTTTTTCCGCACATCTTGCAGTACCTATAACGTGGCTTGCAGCACCCATCGCCATACCGATTGCGACATCGTGTTTAACCTTGAACATCTGCAATAATTTATGCCCGAAAACTGCACCAAAAACTCCGGTCAAAACCGCAACGCAAGCGGTAAGCTCAGGTACTCCGCCCATTCCTTTTGATATTTCTACTGCAATCGGTGCGGTAACGGATTTGGGGAGCATTGATACTATTATTCTTAAATCAGCGTGTGCAAATTTTGCCACAAAGTATGTACTTATGATTGCAAGTACTGTTGCAAATAAAAATCCTGCATAGATTACTCTTTTGTTTTTTAGAAGCAAATCTCTGTGCTTAAAAATAGGATACCCTAATGCAACAACGGCAGGAATAAGGCTTAAAGTCAAATATTTACCGCTCTCGTTATAAGTTGCAAAATCTATATTGAACGTTTTCAAGATTACAATAATCACAATTCCTGCAAGCAATACAGGAGGAAATGGAATTTGTTTTCCTCTGATTTTAACGTATTGAAACCCTTTAAACAGACAGACTGAAAGTATAAGACCCATCGGATTAATCATGGTGATTTTTCCTCCAATGTCTTAGCCTTATAAAAGCCGTTCCGTATTCTATAAACAAGCCTGTTAAAACGATTATGGCAGTTGTAGTCAAAAATATAACCAATAAAATCGGTATAAGATTCTTGAGTATCATGGACTGATACGCAACAAGCCCTGCAATAAAAGGAAGAAGAAACATTGCCATATTGTTGATGAGCCATTCGGATGGTGTTTTTATCCATTCCTCTTTAATAATTCCCGTAATAAGTGCAATAGCAAGCAAAATTAATCCTAAAATTGTAGGCGGGAATTGAATGTGTACAAGGTGCAAAATTCCTACGCTTAAAAAATAGAACAAAAATAAAATAATTATTCCAAGTATGAAATTTAAAATTTTGTTTATCATATTGCTACAAGTTTTCGACTAATTCTACAATTTGTTTGTGGATACTTTCTATTGTATCAGAAGAACTGATGACCTTAACTCTTTTGGGTTCTTGTTCTGCTATTTTTAGAAAACCATTTCTTACACGTTCAAAAAACTCAATTCCTGCTGATTCCATACGGTCTTTTTCTTTTCCTACTCTTTGCATAGATGTTTTCACATCAACATCAAGAACAATGGTTAAATTAGGTTTTAGACCTCCTGTTGCGATATTGTTGAGCGTTTTGATTTCTTCAATATCTAATCCTCTGCCATAACCCTGATATGCTACCGTTGAATCTGTGTGTCTGTCGCAGAGAATTATTTTACCCTCTTTTAAGGCAGGTTTAATTATGCAGTCAATGTGCTGGGCTCTATCAGCCAAGAATAAAAACGATTCACATTGAGGAGAAACTTCTCCGTCATAATTGAGTAAAATTTCCCTAAGTTTTACCCCTAAGCCTTTTGCCCCCGGTTCTCTTGTGAGAAGGGTATCAAACCCTTTATTCTTTAAATATTTATCAAGAAGTTCGATTTGAGTAGTTTTACCGCACCCGTCTCCGCCTTCAAAAGTTATAAACAAACCGTTTTTCATGTCCTCTCCCTAATCGATACTTTAATTATATCATAATAGTAATTCATAGTATGCTTTTAACTTTTTATTATTCGTTTTAAGTGTTAAACAATTTGAAATATATTTACCCAATAATTATTGACAATAATTGCCTTAAGTGTTCAACCAACCAAATACATTTACCCCCTACTTTACAATAATACTGTTTAATAGTATTATTGAGATAGAATCGGAGGAGAATTTTGGCTGAGAAATTCAAGATTATAGGTGGTGAAACATTAAGAGGAGAAGTTTCCATTGGCGGTGCAAAAAACGCTGTGCTTAAGCTTCTTGCGGCAACTATTCTGGTAAAAGGCTCAACCAAAATCTATAATGTCCCTCGTCTTACAGACGTGGAAATAATGTTAAATGTGCTATCAGACTTGGGTGCAAGCTGTGTTTATGATAAGCAGGAAAAATCAGTTGTAGTAAATGCTTCCAATATATCGTCAATTACCGCAAAATATGAACTTGTAAGCAAAATGAGAGCATCCTTCATTATTTTAGGTGCTTTAATGTCACGTTGCCGTGAAGCTATTGTTGCACTCCCCGGCGGCTGTGCAATTGGTGAAAGGCGTGTTGATTTTCATATCAAGGGTTTAGAAGCTTTAGGTGCAAAGATAAAAATAGAGAACGGTTATGTTCATGCAAAAGCTTCAAAGCTTGTGGGAACAGATATTTACCTTGATATTCCGTCTGTCGGTGCAACCGAAAACTTGATGTTAGCGTCAGTTACGGCAGAAGGTTCAACCAGAATTCAAAATGCGGCACAAGAACCTGAGATTGTGGATTTGGCAAATTTCTTGAACGCATTAGGTGCGGATATTTCAGGTGCTGGAACTTCTGAGATTGTAATAAACGGGGTTAAGCAAGAGTCTTTACATTCGATTGAATATACGACAATTCCTGATAGAATCGAGGCAGGATCATATATGGCAGCGGTTGTTGCAACAAGAGGCAAAGCTATAATTAAAAACGTTTATCCTGCTCACCTTACATTCTTTAACGATAAATTAATAAAAATGGGAGCAAGTATTAAACTTGTTGAACCAACCACTATTGAGGTGAGCTGCAAAAACAGGCTTAACTCAATAAACTTTGTAACTCAGCCCTACCCTGGGTTCCCAACTGACTTACAGGCAATCGCTATGACACTTTTGACAACTGCTAACGGTGTAGGAATTATTACTGAAAGCTTGTATGAAAACAGGTTTATGCAAGTGCCGGATCTTAGAAGAATGGGAGCAGATATTCACCAAGACAGAAACCACGCTATAGTAAAAGGTGTAAAAAACCTAACAGGTGCTATTGTTGCAGCAAGTGATTTGAGAGCAGGTGCTGCGCTTGTTATAGCAGGGCTTATGGCAAGCGGTGAAACTATTGTTGAAAAACTTCATCATATTGACAGAGGATATGAAGAATTTGAACAAAAATTAACCAATTTAGGTGCAAAAATAAAAAGATTTGATGATACTGAAACAAATGCTATGCCAAATTCAAGCATAGTTAATATAAGAGGGATATTGTAGATGGCAGCGTATAAAAGATGGTATGACCATGATCCTAAATTATTAGAAGTTATTGAATTACTTAAAAACTACCAAGATGAATTAAGAGAGCATGCCGTAGTTTTTTTGGATAAATTGGAAGAAAAAGTTTCAAAAGAGGCATTGGACAGATTTTATGACCTTGTTAAACCTGTCAATGGTGCAAGATGGTATGATAAAGACCCTATTATCTCAAAAACTGTTGAGATTTTGCGTGTTGTCCCTCCGGAAGTTCAATATGCTTGTGCAGAAAGATTTATAGGTGCCTTAAAGGGCATGGGAATTGAATACGAAAGTCCTAATGCATAACTCGTAATATAAAATTAGTTATAATAAACTTTCAATGGCTTTTTTGTAGTCATTATTTTTATATATAAAACTTCCCGCAACAAGGGATTTTGCACCTAAAGATTTGCAGATTTTTGCCGTAATATTATTTATTCCGCCGTCAACTTGAATAATTAATTTATTATCAGCATGTTCTCTTATTTGGGGTATTTTTAACGCACATTCATGCATAAATTCTTGCCCGCCGAAACCCGGTTCAACTGTCATTACAAGAACCAAATCAACAAATGGCAAATATTCGAAAATTTCTTTAGCTTCTGTTTTTGGTTTAATTGATATTCCGGCTCTTTTTCCAAAATTTTTTATCTGAGATATAACTTCTTTGACTTTATCTGCATTTTCACAAGCTTCATAATGAAAAGTAATAACATCAGAACCAGCCATAGCAAAGGATTCAATATATTTTTCTGGATTTTCTATCATTAAATGCGTATCTAAAATTAAATCTGTGGCACGTCTTAGTGATTTAACAACCGGTATGCCGATAGTAATATTTGGAACAAAATGCCCGTCCATTACATCAATATGAATCCAATCTGCTCCGGCATTTTTGACAGCCTCTACTTCACTTTTCAAGTTTGAAAAGTCTGCAGATAAAATAGAAGGCGATATAATAACTTTTTCCATATATCTGATTTTACCACACATGTTGATATTTGGGGATATTTTTAGTAAAATAATATTGGAATTTGCAAGGGAGATTTTAATGGCTGATAGTTTAGCATTGCATGATTATTTTAAAAAAATACAAAGAGCATTGGATACGGCAGATTTTGCTTTTTTGAATTTTAGGATTGTAAAAAAAAGTAAAATTGATGATTTATTGGTTTGTACGCTTGCACTATTACCTGAGTCATTTAAAAAAGCCATGAAAAAAAGGCTTAAGCTTGATACTTTTCCTTCAGTTTCTTGTTATAACAGACTTTCTAAAATAATTAAAAAGCCTTTTGTACTAAGTAATGATTATTATATCGTTTCGTATAGCGAGGCAAATACAATGTTAAAAAGCATAAGACAAAATCTTGATAGAGATATAAGAGAGTTAGAGGAAAACGGTTAAATTGCATGCGTTGACTTTTTAAAACCGTCTGATGTAAAATTTAGTTAGCTATCGCAAAAAAGTTTATGGAGTAGAAAATGAATTCACAACAAGATGTAATATATGGCTTAATGGGAGACTTAGAAGAGGCATTAGATAAAGGTTTTTCGCCTTTTGGGTATTATTCTGTAGTAAAGAAAGATACTGTTACTGATTTGTTAGACAGATTGTATGCAGCACTTCCGGATGAAATAAAAGAGGCTCGTGCATTACTCAGACGTAAAGACGAACTTCAATATGAAGCACAGCAAAAAGCTGAAAAAATTATTGCAGATGCTCAAAGTGAAGCTAACAGATTGTTAAGTGAAAATGATCTTTTAAGAGCTGTTCAAAAAGAAGCTGAAAAAATTAAAGAGCAAGTAATTGCCGATTGCGAAGAAATAAAACGTAAAGCATTAGACGAAGCCGATGCAATAAGAGTTCAAGCTATGGATGAAGCAAACAGAATAAAAGATGGTTCTTCAGTGATGTCTGAACAAATTCTTGCAAGCATTGAACAAAATCTTGCTCAAATGCAAGAGATTGTTAAAAATGGACAAGTAGCTTTAGAAAAACGCAGAATGGAATCAGAAGAACTTTCAAGAGCTAATTATGCAAATCAAAGACCGGAATTTGCTGAAGATTTCAGAATGCAATAACAAGTTCAATATAAATAACAAAAAGGGCAGGTTTTAAAACCTGCCCTTTTTGTTATCGTTAAAATCAGCCTCTTTTTATAACTGTAGTAATTTGTTCTCCGTAACTGTTAACACAACCGTTAGTTTCTTCTATTGTATAGCTGACTTCGCTATCTTCAGCTTTTTGTTGTTCTGCAAATTTTTCGGCATCTTTTAAGTCTTTAAATTCGCCTGCCATGTCAGGTTCAAAATATGATGGTTTATCAATATAAACTTGGTACATAATACCCTCCTTTTCTAATATTGTATGACAAAAAATAGTAAGCGGTATCTTGTATGTAATGATTTGTAAACATGTTGTGCCAAATATATTTACAATTATTGTTATTTAAGTTATAAATTTAGCATGTGTTTATTAGAAGGTAATAAAAACAATCCGACTATCCGAAATAACGAATCTTCTAAAGGTTCATGGCGGAACCGTATCAAAAATAGAAGGGTGCGGAGTATATTAAGGAAAATATATGAGCATCAGCAGGGAGTATAAAGGGGGTGAATATAATCCCCGCTAAAATGCAAAACTTTTTCGACAGGTTATGGGAAAATGCTATTGAAAAGAGAAGAGTGATACAATAGCAATTAGGAGAGAGGACTAAAAGAATTGAATTTTTCTGAAAAGAGGTTCAATTCTTTTTTATGATATAATTTATACAAAAATAAGGAGTTTAAATGTTTAGTACTGATATTATTTATGAAGTCATTACTTTTGCAATCGGAGATACAAAATCCGGTACAAAAATGGGAAAATTACAGCTGAAAGATACAGAAAATGATGAAGTTTTAAACTGTATTCTTTGGGAAGAAGCACTTAACAGAATGGATTCCAAATTATTTAGGTGTGGAAATCAGCTTAGAATAATATCAGGCTCGTTTAACGAAAAATATAATAATTGCCTTATTCAAGCTCTTGAACTAATAAAAGAAGCTAAGACAGGTTTAGATGAAACGGAAAGAGAAGAAGAGTATAAAGCTTTATTTAGTTTTATAGAAAAAATAAAAGATGAAAAGCTCAAACAATTTGTAAGCGAGATATACACGCAAAATAAAGAAAAAATACTTGTTTCACCTGCCGCAAAACTTATGCATCATAATTATATCGGCGGACTTATGGTTCATACTCATGAGTGTTTAAGGTACGCAGAAACAATGTTCGGAATGTTTTTTCAAAGGGTTAACCAAGATGAAGTTTATGCGGCATGTTTGCTTCATGATATAGGTAAAATATTTGAGTACAAAGTAGATTTGGAATCAGGTTTAATTGATTATGATGAAGAATTTAGAAAAGAATGGATAACACATTCACAATACGGTTTTTGTATTTGTATGAATGCAGGGTTTAAAAAAGTTGCAAGAATGATTGCAGCACATCATGCAAGGGCTGATTGGGGTGCAATTATAGATTTGAACGAAAGGGATATCGAACCTATTTTGTATCTGGTTCATCATATTGATGATTTATCTGCAAAATTTGGCAAAATAAACGTAGCAATGCTGGGGTAGATTTTGTTTTTAAGAGAAGATTATCCTTGTGCTATTTTGACACCGGAGCTTGTCCCCAGTCTTACAGCGCCTGCTTCAATCATTTTTAGGGCAGTTTCTTTATCACGGATTCCGCCGGAGGCTTTGACTTGAAGTCCTGCGTCCTTTACTGTATCAAACATCAATTTTACATCTTCCGCTTTAGCTCCGACTCCGTTTTTAACAAATCCTGTTGAAGTTTTTACAAAATCAGCACCGCCTTTTATTGAAAGCTCGCAAGCTTTTTTGATTTGGTCTTGATTTAATAAGTCTGTTTCTATAATTACTTTTAGGTTTCTGCCTTGACAAGCGGTTTTAATTTTAGAGATTTCTTCCACTATATAATCATAATCACCGTCAAAGAGTTTACCACCATTAATCACCATATCAATCTCATCAGCACCGTTTTTTATTGCATCAACAGTTTCAAGAATTTTAACCTCTGTAGTTGATTGACCAAGAGGAAAACCGATTACTGTTACAACTTTTACATCTGTATCTTTTAAATACTCTTTAGCAAATTTTACATTGCAAGGATTAACGCAAACTCCTATAAACTTGTATTCAATAGCCTCATCTAATATTTTTTTAACCTCTTCTCTTGTCGCATTTTGCTTAAGTAAAGTATGCTCAATATATTTATTTAATTCCATAATTATCCTCCATTATTACATTGTACCATAATATCATATATTGATATGATTTGTATTATTGGATTTTATATTAAAATTAATTAAAAGTAGTTGGGCACCCTCATTCCAAATTCCCTTGAACACGAACTTAAAATTTGTACTAGATTTTCAAGGAAAGGAGGATTGAGCCTATGATAAAATTATTGCTAATTTATATTATTTTGCGAAAATGCAAATTTAAAGAACTAGCACTAATACTTATCGTAGCAGTGCTAGTATTAACCTAGTGCGAATTGGGGGTTAAAAATCAATGGACTTCAGACCTCCATTGATGCCCAACTGCTTTTTTATTATAAACTAATTTACATCAATTTTCAACTTATTGTTTTCTTAATTCGACATAGGACCTTTGAATTCT
>CACYKP010000053.1 GCA_902775025.1 uncultured bacterium
TCTGCGAACTTCTCATAATGTAACTTATCATCACCAACAAAAATGTATGATTCGTTCTTATCCCGCTTTAATTTACCCTCTTTAATAAGCTGTTCTTTTTCTTCTCTTATGCGTTCAATCAGCTTACTTGCCGGTTCATCGTTCGGATCTTGCGAAACTAGTTTACCTTTTATTGCTAAATCAAGAATTTTTTGTCTCAATTGCTTTGTATTCATTATTCTTTAACCTCAGCAATTAATTCTTGTAGTTTAGCAACGGAAGTAACAATGGAATCTGTTTTTGTTTTTATTTCTTCTAACAATTCATTAAGAGAACAATCGGGGACTTCATCTCCTGTTTTAATCCAAGAGATATCCAAACTTGTTTTATCTCTTTTTTGAATTTCATCATAAGAATATTTGCGCCATCTGCCGTCAGGATTTTCTTCTGACCAGGTTTGTTTTCTCTTTGAAAAATCTTCTGCACAATAACATTTTACAAAATCATCAAAATCGGATTCTTTAAGCGGATTTGTCTTACCAAAAGATGGCATATTTGAACGTAAATCATAAATCCATACTTCTTTTGTATTTCCTTTATCTTCTTTGCCGCGGCTAAAGAATAAAACATTTGTTTTTACACCTTGTGCATAAAATATACCGGTCGGAAGTCTTAATATTGTATGTAAATTACATTTTTCCATTAAGTCCTTACGGATTTTTTCTCCGTCATTATCGGCGAAAAGAACATTATCCGGTAATACAACTGCTGCACGAGCACTACCTGTAGTTTTTAAACTACGATATATATGCTGCAAGAAGTTTAATTGTTTGTTGCTTGTTGGGAATGTAAAATCATCTCTTGTTGCACGTTCACCGCCTTTTTTAGTTCCAAATGGAGGGTTAGTAAGCACAACATCATAACCTTTTAACTGTTTACCCTCCGTTGACAAAGTATCCGCAAGATAAATTTTGCCTTCTATATTATGCAACATTGCATTCATCAATGCTAAACGGTGTGTATCATGTACCAATTCACAGCCTGTAAATGCTTGCTGAATTTGAAAATTTTGTTCATCAGTAGATAAGTCAAATAAATCACTTGTATTATTTTTTATATGTTGATCCGCAGCAATCATAAAACCAAAAGTTCCGCATGCCGGGTCGTTACACTTTTCACCCGCTTTAGGATCAACTAGTTTTGTCATAACATTAATCAATACTCTTGGGGTAAAATATTGTCCTGCTCCTGATTTCTTTTCGTTAGCGTTCTTCTCTAAAAGACCTTCATACAAGTTTCCAAGACCTTCTTCTCTTGCAGAATACCAATCTAAGCCATCAATAGATGTTATAATTTTTTCTAAGTTTTTAGGCTCATCAATGTTGCTTATTGCGCCTTGATATATTTCTCTTATTCTGCCTTGGCATTCATCTCCCAAGTAATTTAAAAGTTCTTTATAAAAATGTTTTAACTCAATACCTTTCTTTGCAACGAGTTTATCCCATCTGTATTTTTCAGGAATTTTGTCTTCTGTTCCTGTTTCTTTACTCATTTTTAAGAAAAGAATATATGTTAATTCCGTTACATACTGATGATATGTAATACCATCATCTCTTAATACATCACATAGTTTCCATAGTTTTGAGACAATTTCTTTATTGTTCATGCAACATTTTCCTCGTCATTATATAGATATTCGTTAAGTTCATCTATAATTTCTTGTAATTTCCCGCCAAACCTTTTATCAATAGCATTAAATCCGCCATTAGTTCTAAATGCACCGCTATTAAGTATTTGTTTGTCCATAACAGTTTCTTCAAGTAGGCTTTTTTCAATTCTATCTAACCAATCTAACTGCATTTTATTAAATTCATGGTTTAACTTAATTTTTGCAACAGCATTTTTGATTCTTCTTTCGTGGCTAATTAAAGGAGAACCTAATGCCTGTTGACGAATGAAACTAATTATATCAGCTGCGATATCTTCATTACTCATATGTTTCCATGCAGAATTTAATAATTGTTCATTAAATTGATTTTCATCCAAAATAAGTTTTAATTCCTTTAAATCAGCCCTGGTTAAATCTTTTGGTCTTGTACATACAGTTTTTAAGGCTGCAATTTTATTGATATTGTCATTAATAAATTCTTTGAACGATTCTATATAATCTTCCGGGCGTTTGCCATTTATATAATCTCTTGTATGAGTTGTTAAAGTATCCTCTCTATCATCATATACTTTAGGTCTTGATGCACTTTGCTTCTTCGCATCTAAAAGTATGAATGCTTCCTTATAACCTTGCATAAATTCTCTGGAGTCTTTTGGTGATTTGAAGCGAGACTCTATTACTATTTGTGCAGGAGTTTTACCATCTGCTTTTATTTTGAATTTATCTAATGTTTCTTTAGATAAATTCTTTTGCTTTCTTTGAATTTTTGCAAATAACAAGTCTAACTGGTTTTGAATATGTGCATCATCATCAAAAGCTTCTAAACCCTTATATAAATCTTCTATTGTTGTCGTTACATTGTTTACGACAGGCTTCATTGTATTAACAGGAGCTAATGACTCATAAACACCAACAGGGTCATATATTTCAAAATGTGTTTTACCAATTTCAGGGCATAATCTTGTAGCACGGCCCAACATTTGTTCAAATAAAATTCTTGATTTAATTCTTCTCATAAATACAAGCTTTGTAATCTCAGGAACATCAATACCTGTTGTTAATAAATCAACTGTAACTACAATATTTGGGTATTGTTCGTTTTTAAATCTTTTTATAGCTTCTGCGATTTTCTTTTTATTACCACCTGCAACACTACCTGTGATTTTTAGCACCGCATCATTATCAATACCATATTTTGAATATATCTTTTTCAAAATATCAACAATCATATCTGCGTGGTCATCATTTACAGCATATATTAGAGTTTTTTCTTTGCCTTCTGGATTTATATCTTTTGCAATTTCGGTTAGTACAGTTTTATTAAAATTCGGTAATACTATATCTTTATTGAATTTATCTACATCAAATTCAAGTTCATCTTCTAATTCCGCACTATTAACGATTTCTCCGGTAACGGGATTATAGATTGCAAGAGTATCACCTTTTTTATAATGCACACCTTCTTCGCTGAGTTTCGTTTTAATAGTATGCGGTGCATCATAATCAACTAAATATCCATCAATTACTGCTTCTCTGTATGAATAATTAAATACCGGTTTGCCAAAAATATCTGTGGTATGTAAAGCTGGAGTTGCTGTTAATGCTACTTTAAATGCATCAAAATATTCTATTACTGTTCTGTATTTTGAAACATAATCGTCTTGGTCTCTATACAGAAGTTCTTCATCACTCATTTCTCTATCTAAAATATATCCGCGATGTGCTTCATCAACTATAATTGCATCAAAATCTGAAACAGAAGGATAGGTTTCATCTTCGGGATACATTATTCTTTTAACCATACTTTGAACAGTTGCAACCTGAATTTTTGTTGTTTTATCAATATCTTTATCTTCAAGTTTATTGATATTATATATTTGATCTAATGACATTAAATCTTCAAGTTTTACATCCTGGAATACATCTTGAGCTTGTTCTCCAAGAGCTGTTCTATCCACTAAAAATAAGATTCTTTTAAATCTTTTACTTTTAAGGAATCTATATATCATACCGAGGATAGTTCTAGTTTTACCTGTTCCGGTAGCCATAGAAAGCAAAGCTGTTTTCTTTCCTTCAGATAATGCTTGTTCAACAGCTTCAATAGCTTTTAATTGATAATTTCTTAAATTTAAACCATCGCTATCCTGCAAGAAATCATAAGGCATATTTGATAATGTATCTTCAGCTTCTTTCTTATTTTGTTCGAGCATTTCGATTATGCCTTCCGGACTTATCCAGCCTTTTAAGGCATACGGAGCATTGCTTTCATCCCTTAAATCTAAAAACCATATTCCTGATTTTGTTTCAATTTGTTTTAAATACTTTCTTCCATTAGTTGCAAAAACAAATGGAACCTGAAAATCTTTGCAGCATTTTGCTAAACAGTATTTAGAATCATTCTCTTTTATGCATCTTGAATAATCTTTGCATTGATAATCAATTACAGATGGTATATCTAACATTGCCTTTTTAGCTTCAACAATACCAACTAACTGCAAGCCTATAAATAAAGCGTAATCAGCATAACCTGTTTTAGAAACTTTTGAATCTGTCGGCCATTCAGCAATTGCTTGGTTAACACCTTTTTGTGGTCTTGCACCTTTTGAATATCTAAGTTCTTTGGTGTCAACTGTCCATCCGACTCTTCTTAATTGTTCATCAATAAAGAATCTGGTTTCATCTTCAGAAATATCAAGACCTTCTGAAACAGTTTCGGCTTGTTTTTTACGTACAGTACTGTTTACTTCATGAACCACTTGCATTTGAACAATTTGTTCATTTAATGCATTAATTTGTGCTTCTTTTTCTTTTATAATTTTTTCATAATCAGTTGCAGGTATTTTTTCAGGCATTACAAATGGTTCTGCTTTGTACTGCCAATCCATGTAAACTTCAACAAACCAATTAGATAGACTATATGCCATTTTTAATAAAATTTTTGCATTTTCAACCGAGTCTAAACCGGCATGTACAGCATCATTTCTTCTTATCCTTAATGCATATAAAATATCGTCAATTATTTTAGGAAGAATACCTTCCTTTTTTAAAATTCTTATTTTTGTTGCTAATGTATTTTTATCTTCCGGTATGCTTAGTTTTTCAATATCAAAAACTGCATTAACAATGGTTTCACTTAAAAGGCCAAGTTTATAAATGCAAGCATTAGGGTCAGAATATAAATAGCATTCTGCGGTACTGCCCAACTTTGCAAGTTGTGGATAATATTTATTCAAATATTCAAAATTGGATGTTGGCAAAGCAGAACTCCTATTTAATACTTCCACATAATTATACTATCATGAACATGAGAGATAAAATAAATCATAGTTAAAAACATAATTTTTTTAATTTGATAAAATATATAATATGAAAAAAGAAACAATTCTTAGTTTTATATCTTCGCATATATTTTCAAAAGTTAAGCTATTTTTGAAACAAATAGAACTTGATAAGAATAGCGAATATATTGCCGATTACTATGAGTCAAAATGTGAATACTCCTATGCTGCTTATTACAGAAGAAATTATTTAAAAAAATTTAATGGTGAAATTGAGGAATTAAAAGCAAGAATATTGGATATAAAAGCTATGCCTAGTATTGATGATAATGAAACTCAAAGGTATATAGAAGTACTAATTGATGCTCACGAAGAATTAAGCAATATAGGAAATTACTTGTTATCAATCTATTTCAGAACAGTGAAAAAAAGTATTTTCTTGGAGTATAAGAGATTAAATCTTATAAAATTATATTTTAATGATGACATATCATTATTAGCTATACAGAGGATTTTGGAGATTCTAAAAAATACTGAAAATGCCAGAAAGGCTTTGCGTAAAATTAATCCATACAAAAAAAAATCACATGCAAATTTATTAATCGAAGAACGAGCAGAAAAACTGTTAAAATCTATTCCTATATTAACTTGTAAAAAACAAGGATATTTAATCTGGGAAGATATACTAACTACTTTAAATGACAGTGTATGGTTAGGCTCTATTAAACAAATTTTTATTGAAAAAATTAAAAATTGGCATGAGCATAATCTAACCAATCTCATAAACAAATCTTTTGTAAAAAAGATAAATGAAATAGAATTAACAGAAGATATTAACGCAATAAATTCTCTTAAAGCGATTAAATTTATGATGACAAATAAACCCAAAAAATTTGCAGAAAGATCAATTAAACTAGCTATTTATATTGTAGAACAACAAGGTACAACGGAAGAAAAATACTGGGGGAGATATTATTTAGCTGTCTATTATTCACTAATTGGTGAGCATCAATTAGCAAATAATCATGCAAGCACTCTTTTAGAATTATGTGCATATGACGATAATGATAGTAGTAAAAAAATGGCAGCAATGCTTGGTTTAATATCTTGGGGAATCTCTCAATATAGATTGGGAAATAAAGTTGAAGGTATATGTTGTATAATAAGCGGTTTTGATTTGGCTTATGAATTAGAAGAAATATCTCCAGTTATAGAAGATGGCTTTAATATAATAATCAAATACATAAATGATTGCAATATTCATAAAACAAATGAAAAAGACATTCAACCTTTCATATGTGAAATTAGCCAACACACCGGAAATGGTATGGTTAATTATGGACAGATTTTTAATGATTTTGGCACAATATACAATGAATTAAAAGAGAAAATTTATAATCCGGAAGTTGAAAATGTCGATTGGGCAACACTGTTAGTTTCATATATAGATTCTTGTCTAAAACTTAATAAACAAGATGAAGCTATAAATTTAATTATAAAAAATTATAAAAAATTAATTCCGTTATTAGAATTAAGAATGGATTTGAGAGGGAAAATATTAAAGCATTTTGCCGAAATATTATTAAAATTAGGATTTAAAGATCAAGAAAACCCCTATTTCCCAATTATATTAGAATTATTAGAAATTGCTTCAGACGATTGTGAAAAAAGAAGGAATTTAAATTATAGAACAGAGAGAGGATATGTTAATGAATTAAATAAAGAAATAAACACATATTATTTACATATACTTGTTTTAATTTATATGTTGGAATACAAGTCGGAAGAAAAAAAGAGACAAAATTTGTTAAAAATTGAAATAGTTCTTTCAAGAATTGCTCCGAGGGCTTTAATAGAAGAAAAATATCATAAATTACAATATAAAAGAACTAAAGAAATGGATGAATTAGAGCAAAAATATAGAGAACTGACAGAGATCTCATTATCTCAATATATATCAAATCCTCCTCAAGAGATTATAAAAGAACAACAAGCTTTGTATGATAAATTGATTGAATTACATCCAGATTATATGCCGCTAAAAAACTATAAAGGGTTTAAATTTGAAGAAATTCAAAAAAAATTAGGCACAAAAGATGCAGTATATCAATATATTATAACTAGATTTGGAATTGTTTATATTTTTGTTACAAACAAGGAAATATCCATCAGTTTCGCATACATAGATAATACTAAAAATTTAGAAATTGAAAAATCTTTAAATATACTTGATATGGCTATTCAAAAAGATAATAGTAATGTGATTAATCTATGTAAACACTTATCACACATTTTTTATCCAAAATTATTAGAATATTTAGATAATAATACTTTAAATAAATTATATATAGTTAAAACAGATAATTTTCATTATTTTTGCCCAAATTTGCTTTACAAAAATGATTGGATGATAAAAAAAATAAATTCAATTCAGAATATTGTAGACTATAATGTAATTGATACTGACGATAATATTACAAATCAAAAAAGTGATCCTAAAATTTTAATTAAAGTATTTGGAAAGAGTAATGATTGTTCTATAAAATTGATAAACCAAGAGATTGCAAAATTGCAAAACAATACTGATATAGTGTATTTTTCAAATGAGAATAACGAAAAATTACAATCACTATATGAAAAAATAGCTCCAGACATACTTATAATTTTTGCACATGGTGTCCCCGCAGTAGGAACAAATTATAATGAGGGTTCTCATTATATTGAATCTAACGAAAAAGAATATTCATTTGAGGATATTTTAAATGAAACACAAAATATACCAAATTTAATATTTTTATCTTGTAAAAGTGGAATTTCACAGAAAGAGCAGACGGAAACTTCTTATGGTATATGGAGTAGTGTTTTAAAGAATCCTATTAAAAATATTATATTAGGTAGGTGGGATATTCCAACGAAACAAGCTATTAATTTGGCAAAATATATAATACAAAATTGCAAATCTAACACATTATCAAAAATTTTAATAGAAATGCAAAAAGAAAGTATAGATAATATATTACCTTCAGAATGGGGAGGTTTTGAATTTTGGAAAAATTTATAATAAAAATATAAAAAGTATCAGTAACTTTGAGAATGAATTATCAGAGAGTTTTGAAATATTTCCCCTGAAATGTAAAAAGTTTGAGAATATTCTCAAACTTCCGGGGGTGCTTTTCTCAATCTTTCTGATAATTTGCAGTAGTATTCTCAATGTCTCTGATAATGTACATCTGATAATGTACAATGTACAATAATTTATAGCTGTAATTATTGTTATTATTTAATTATAGGTACTTTGTATTTAATTTCTCCTACTTTTCATGTCAAAACCGCGATACTTTGTATCAAAATCCGTGACACTCAATAGGTTAATTAAATGTTTTATTCAGTTGTCATACACAATTTAACTCTGTTTCAAGCACTTTTCAAGTGCATAAGGTAATAATTAAGCACTTTTGTATCATTTCAACACAATCTAGTTTTAAAATACATGGAAATACAGTTCCAAAAGCATATTAAATTAATTTATTTTGGAACTAAGTATTTTATTATTTTGCTACAATTTTAGTCCATTCCCGCATAAGAATATCCAAACTATATCTGGCATTGGCAGGACTTGTTGAAGGCATTTTGAGGCAAGTGTATTTTTCTAATAAATCAGGAAAATATTTCTTAAACGCAGAATATGATTTATTTCCGTTTAAGCAAATAGTCTCAATATTTGAATATGTTTTCAAAAGTTTTCTTATATCGTTTGGTTTTTCATTTTGTATATCAGAATCCAGACTTCCTTCTCTTTTGCAAGACTTTATTGTGTCCCAAAGAGCAATATTGCTATTTAGAAGTATTTTTAATTTTGTTTCATAATCAAGTTCTGATAATTTAGGTTCATTACAAATGGTACCCATAACTTTCCAAAAACGATTCTGCGGATGAGCATAATATTGTTGTTCTTCTAATGATTTTACCCCTGGCATTGAACCTAAAATAAGAATTTTAGAATTATTATCTATTGATGGAGCGAAGCTTTTACAGTTATTCATAAGAAAATATTAACATTAAAACACATTCTGACACATAACTTATCAATAAAGTATCACTAACTTTGAGAATGAATTATCAGAGAGTTTTGGAATTTGTATCACTAAGTTTTGAAATTTTTCCCCGAAAACTTAAAAAGTTTGAGAATTCTCTCAAACTTCCGGGGCAGTATTCTTAGACTAACAGAGAATTTACAAGAGTTTTGGAATTTGTATCAGAGAGTTTTGAAAGATTTCCCCAAAAGTTAAAAAGTTTGAGAATTTTCTCAAGCTTCCGGGTGTAGTATTCTCAATCTCTCTGATAATCTACAGTAGATGAACTTTTAGGTGAATTGATATAAGCTGGTAGAAATCAAAATAACGTTATTTTGAGGATGGCAAATGCCATCCTCATTTTTTAGGGGTAAATGTATTAGATTCTTGTATTAGCTTCCGACTAAAATGTCAAACTTGCGATACTTTATGTCAAAATCCCTGATACAGAACAACAAAAACAAGGTTCAAATCCAATAAAATCAAGCATTAAAAAAATCGGAACGACAGGATTTGAACCTGCGACCCCTACCACCCCAAGGTAGTACGCTACCAAGCTGCGCTACGTCCCGATTTTATTATTAAATTGTTAAAACTTGTTTGGCTTGCTTTCCAAGCTGCTACCTCTCGTAAAAATCCTCAATGGTTCGGATTTTTTCTCGGCAAATCCTCAATGGTTCGGATTTTTTCTCGGCAGTGTGTCCCGATTTTATTATTAAATTGTTAAATCCAACAATCTAATTCTATATTAAAGACAATTTAAAGTCTAGAGCCATAATCTATAATAAGAATGTGATACTTATTACCAAAAACTTCTTTCATAACGCTTAAGAATATTATCAATATCATTATTACGAGCAAATGGATTATATATTGAGGACTGTTTTAATAACCGTCTTAGTTTGCGTGTTGTTTTATTCTGCTCTGCCATAAAGTCCTGACACCACTTTTTATGTGCATTATTTATAACTACTTTTGATACATTCATATTCAAACCTTTTTATAAATATAACTCTTGAACTATTCCTATAATTTTATTCAAGAAATTTTTATACTTTATTCTATCGGCAGCACCAGATAAAACAATATCAGCTTTCGCTTTACATGGTCTAATATGTACTTCCGCTTTCTCATTTGCATTTTCATAAATATGGTCTGCCGAATCACCCAAACCACGCTCTTTTGCTCTTATATAAAATCTTTCTTTTTTTATATCTTCTGCGATATCTACATATATCTTAAAATCAAATGCATCTCTAACTTTTTCTGTAAGCGTAAATAAACCTTCCGAAATAATAACTTTGGAAGGTTTAGCAAGTGTATAATTATCATGGCGAATAGCAGTTCCGCTCATGTCGTATTTAGGAAGATAAGTAGATTTACCGGAAAGTAATTCTTTTATATGCCTACTCATAAGTTCCAATTCTAATGCCTGAGGGACATCAAGGTCATAATTCTTTGCAAATTCAGCAAAACTTCCTGCTGCTTTTACCATTTCTGAACGGTCATAATAATAATCATCAGTATTTACACGGGTAATTACATCTTCTATATTAAACTCTGTAGCAAAAGATTCAATTGTATCTATCAAATCCATTGTAATTGTAGATTTTCCGCTAGCCGTCTCTCCTGCAATACCTATTGATGCAGGCATTTTAATTTTTCCTGATAAGTAACCCGCAATCTTTTTTATTACAAAAGGGTTATAGCTTACTAATATTGAACCTTCTTGAGCAATTTCATTTTCAAATATATTTGTTAAATAACGTTCTATGCTATCTATGATTGAAATTGGTTGAGTTACATTTTGAGATTTTAACGGACTTTTTGATTTGATGTTGGATATATTTAACATAATTCACTATTCTTTCTTGTTTTATTATACACAATTCAAAACTTATGAAAAGATTTTTTTGCGTTTATAAGGAGTAATTTTTACAATTATTTACATGAAGGGGATAAAGATAGTACCAAAAAGTCTATACTTGCTAAAATAGATTCTTCTGACAAAAAACCTCAGAACAACATGCCTATTAAGCGTAAGTAAGGCTGGTCTTCCTTGACTATTACTGGAATTTTTAAGCAAGCTTATACAAGGTTAACTAAATTTATTATTTGTAGTAAAATAAAGTCAAAGGGGTTAAGAATAATGTCAACTACAATTCAGCAATCACAAAAAGAACTTGACAGACTTTCTGCAATAAAAACAATTAATTCTGAGATAGAGGCTTTGAATGAACTAAAAAATTCTTTAGATTCTAATAGCCTAACAAAGGCTCTTGATTTAATGCAAAATTCAAGTGGAAGAATAATTGTAACAGGGATGGGCAAATCCGGACATATAGGAAGAAAAATTGCTGCATCACTGGCTTCGACAGGAACCCCATCGTTTTTTGTACACCCTGCTGAAGCAAGCCACGGTGATTTGGGAATGATAACGGAAAATGATGTTGTTATAGCAATCTCAAACAGCGGCGAATCCAAAGAACTTATTGACATTCTTAACTACTGCAAAAGATTTGGTATAACCATTATTGCAATAACCAAAAACCCTGAAAGTTCCCTTGGAAAAGCAGGCGATGTAATTTTAACCCTCCCTAACAACGGTGAAGCTTGTCCACTTGGACTTGCACCGACAAATTCTACCACTGCGACTTTAGTTATTGGAGATATATTAACAATAGGATTGATTGAGCGCAACGGTTTTTCTAAAGAAGATTTTAATGACAGACACCCGGGAGGCAAACTGGGTGCTATTCTTAAACGAGTTTCAGACCTTATGCACGTTGGAGCAGAAATGCCTATTTTGGAAGAAAATTCAAATATGCAGGCAGTTCTGTTAGAGATGACCTCAAAACGTCTTGGATGCGTTGGGTTCATAAACCAGTCGGGAGAACTTACAGGAATTTTAACCGACGGTGATTTGAGAAGATGCTTGTCAGCCGATATTCTAAACTCCAAAGCGATTGATTTGATGACAAAAAATCCAAAAACAATATCACCGAATGCAATGACTGCAGAAGCATTAAAACTAATGCACGACAAAAAGATAACAAACTTGTTTGTACTTGAGAATAAAAAACCAATCGGTGTAATCCACATCCATGACTTGCTCAATAACGGTGTTGCGTAAGTAGCAAAATTCAACTTACAATTTGTTTACTTATTCTGAATTGTTTTTAGTTGATTCATAATATGCAATACAACAAATTTAAACTTTTGCATCTATACCTTATTAAAAATATTGTCTAAATTTTCTTTTGATTCTTTTTCTATACTTTTAACTAATAAACTCAAACTATCCTGCATAGCCTTGTACTCAACCTGTGTCATGTTTATTGCAGTAACCATAGAATCATATAAATTTACATTTTTTTCATATACTATACTATTGTTAACATTAAAATTGTATGCTTCAGCAAACTTCTTTTGTATTAAACAAGGTTTTAAAAAACCATAAATTAATTGAAAACTGCCGCTAGTTCCTTGTGTTAAATATCTGTCATGTTCTTTGTTTTCTGGATCAAATAAAGGGAGGAAAAAATCTGCGTCTTCTATTGCTTTATACATATCCGGAAACGGAACTCTGCCTCTGATATCAAAATATTTACGAATAGGCTTTGGCAGCATTGATAATTCACCTCTGCCTATTATAATAATTCTAAAATTATTATACTTTTTGCTTAGTTGCTCAACCGCATTAATTAGAATTGCTATATTTCTTCTTTTTGTCTCCAATGCTCCAACAACAATAAATGTAGTAATGCTATTTTTTGTCGTAATCTTTATATCATCAAAATAGTGGGGATTTGCAACTATAAAATTTTTTTTATTTTACAATCACTTACTTTACACATATAATCTCTATATCCTTGTATGTCTGATTAATTACACTATCAAGGCACTCTCCTAAATATTTTTCGGCATTATACACAGGAATAATTACTGATATCATTAAATACTCCCCAAAAAAATACTTCCTATTCTAAGTTATTATAAACATCATAAATTTACAATATTAGAATGCTTAACAACCCTTACAAGCATAGATAATTTTTAACATTTATTAAGTAAATATATTTCATATATACTATTTACATATTGCAATATATATTTTATAATAGTAGTGAAGGATATTTAATCATCAAGGATGGTAAGTAATGAGCGCATTAACAGCACTAGACACATCACAACACACTACCCCGCTATCAGTCCAACAAGTCAACAACAATCAACTTAAAACAACAGCTCAAGAAATTGAGAAAGTTGAGAAAAACGAAACCCCTAACGTTGCTGCACTTGACAAAGAAACCCCAAAAGTTGATTTGAGCAACTACTACTCAAATGTGCAAGATCCAACATTAAATGCTGATGTTGCAAAACAGGCTGCACAAGCTCCGGAGGGAGATGTTGCTACCCAAACAACTATCTCTGAACAAAACTTAAGCAATGCTGTTGCAACAGCTATCACACACGGCATGAATCCGCAAGATGCAGTAAACATCCAGAAAGCAACTGCAGCTTACAAAACACAAATGCAAAGCGCACAAACATCAACTTTTGAACTTCAGGTAGCGTAGTTTTTATAATAAATACAGGTATAGTCTGACGAAATATTCTGTTTCGTCAGACATTGTCCTGTCTAAAATCTTAACGTTTTAAAAATCCATTGATAAAACTCAAAAACTGCTGGATTTATAATTACAAAACATTGTAAAAATATCAGTATAATGATTAACGCTATCATATATGGCGATTTCCAATCAAAATATTCATGAATTTCTAAAACACGTGCTTTATAAGTATCAATATAATGAATTAAATACAAAACATTGAATATTACAATATAGTAAGGATTTATCTCAGGTGTTACACCATACGCTTCTTGCGTGTATTTTTGAATAATTCTTAAAGTTCTATAAGACAAATTTATCAGAATAAGTAATATTAAAGATGGGACAAGATACCTTGATACACCCATATAAAAAAGTGCAAATAATATCAATAATAATATTAACCATATATTTAATTTTACTGAGTCTTTTTTATTTGTTGTTAGTTTTGTAAGTGGTTTTGCATTTATAATAAACCAAAATATACTAAATAAACCTCCGGTTAAAAAAGTTAAGCCGGCAAATACACCAAACTCTTGAAATTTAACGTTTGGTAATTCAGGTTCTGAAAACAAAGAATCACAATAAGGGCATTTGTATGCATCACTTTCAATAATATTTCCGCAAAACGGACAATTTATCTTTTCGCTCATTTGGTACTCTCTTTACTTCCCCCTCACCCGTACCCTCTCCCGCAGGGCGAGGGAGCGGCCTTGCGAGTCGAATTGCAAATCAGAGATTGCACTTACTGTACTATTTTATCATATTATACGTTTTTTGCGCAATATTCCTCAATTGGGCAAGCTGAACAATTTGGTTTAATCGGTTTACACACATTCTGACCATGAGTAACAATTAAAGTATTTATATCTATCCAATATTTTTTAGGAAGTTTTTTTCTGAGTGCAAATTCTGTTTCTTCCGGATTTTTAGTTTTTACGTATCCTAAACGGTTAAAGATTCTGTGAACATGCACATCAACGCAGATTGCAGGCTTATTAAACCCTCTTGCCAGAACAAGATTTGCTGTTTTTCTTCCTACGCCGTTAAATTTACACAAATCTTCAATCTCATCAGGAACTTTACCATCCAACTCTTCAACAATTTGGCGTGAAAGCTCAATAATTTGTTTTGCTTTGTTTTCATAAAACCCGACAGGATAAATAGCTTTTGCTAAATCTTCTACTTTAACATTTTTCATTTCTTGCGGAGTTTTGGCAAGTTCAAGCATTCTGAGTGTCGCAGGATAAGTTGTTCTGTCATTTGTCCTAAGGCTTAATATACAACTAATCAGCACAAGGTACGGATCATTAAAGCTATCCATCAAATGAACAAATTCACTCTTTTGCTGTTTTGCATCTTTGAGTTTTTGCACAACTTTATCTATATCACACTTCATTACAATATCCATTATTACATACGTTCAGGTGCTGATACTGCTAAAATATCCAAAGCATTTTTAAGAGTTATTCTTACAGCTTCCATTAGACCTAATCTTGAATTCATTAGCTCTTTATCATCACCGATTACACGGTTTGAGTTGTAGAATGAATGAAATTCTTGAGCAAGCTCTTGAACATATCTGCAAATTGTATATACTGTTCTGTTTTGTGCAGATAATGCTATTACAGATTTAAATTCTTCCAGTTTTAAAATAAGAGTTTTTGCGGTATCAGTTGTTTTTAAAACTAAGCTTTTATCAAAATTCTTGATTAAATCATCAAGTTCTTTTTGTGTCATTGGAGCAGGAGATTTTTCACCTGTTTCAGGGTTTAATTTTTCGCTTACTGCATTTCTTAATATTGAACAAACTCTTGCATAATCCAATATCTTGTTGCATCAACTCCTACTTCTTCAATCAAGTCATCTAAAGTAACCATGTTTTTACGTTTACCCATTCTGACTTCGTTTCCGTCGATTACAAGATTAACCAGCTGCCCCAAAAGGACTTCTAATTTATCAGGATTATATCCTAAAGCTTGAAGTGAAGCTTTAACTCTTGCAATATAACCGTGGTGGTCTGCCCCCCAAATATCTATAAGTCTGTCAAAGCCTCTGTCAAATTTGTCTGCGTGATAAGCGATATCCGCTGTTAAATATGTATTTGAGCCGTCAGCTTTCTTAATTACACGGTCTTGATCATCACCGTATTGGGTTGATTTAAACCACATTGCACCTTCTTGCTCATACAAGTAACCTTTATCCATAAGTTCTTTGTATCTTTTTTCGACCTTGCCTGATTTATGTAAATCAAGTTCTGAATAAAATTTATCAAAATGCACTCTAAATCCTTCAAGAAGTTCTCTTTGACAAGCTTCCATCTCATTTTTTGCATAATCACAAAGAACAGACAATTCTACTGTATCTACATTTACATCAGGATTTTCTTTTATAAATTTTTTCGCAACAGGAATTAAATAATCTCCCGGGTAATAATTTTTTCTTTCTACTTCATCAGTCGGGAAATCAACATCTTCCCCTTTTTCTTGTTTTAATCTTATTCTTAAAGAGTTGCCGAGTTTTTGAATTTGACTTCCTGCATCATTAATATAAAATTCCTGATAAACTTCATGTCCATAGAATTTAAGAAGATTAGCCAAAGCACTTCCCATAGCAGCCCATCTGCCATGACCGATATGAAATGGGCCTGTTGGGTTAGCTGAAACGTATTCAAGCAAGATTTTTTCTTTATCTTTTCCATCTCCACGACCGTAGTTTTCTTTTTTCTTCAAGATTTCTTCTATAGTGTTTGCTAAAAGATTGTCGCTTACCTTGAAGTTAATAAATCCGCCTACTACAGAAACCTCATAATTTTCTTTTGATAATTTATCTACAATGGCATTTGCAATCATTGGAGGTGCGATTTTAGCCATTCTTGCAAGTGATGAAACATTAACTGCAAAATCACCAAAATCAGGATTTTTCGGTTTTTCTACGATTAGAGAGTACTCATCTTCTAACTCCATTTGCCCGAGGGAACCTGACTTAATAGCTCCATTTATACCGTTTTTAACCTCATTTAAGAAAAAATCTTTTAACATAATTATCCTCATTTTCATTTATCTATATGTAGATTATAGAATAAACAGGGGATTTTTGTTATACTTGTACTAAAATAAATATATTGGAGGGTAATTATATGGTTAAAGAAAATCCGACTGAAGCCGCTAAAAAGATTAAGATGCTTGTATTTGACGTTGACGGAGTAATGACAGACGGAAGCATTACATATGATGAGGACGGCAAAGAATACAAAACTTTTAACGCTAAAGACGGTCACGGAATTGTCAGAATGAACCACGCAGGATTTATTACCGCAATAATTACCGCAAGAAACAACGGAACTGTTCAACACAGAGCAGAAAACCTTAATTTTACTGAGCTCTATCAAGGATACAAAAATAAACTTCCTGCCTTAGAAGAACTTATGCAAAAATATAACCTTAAACCTGAGAATGTTTCCTATATGGGAGATGATTTACCTGATGTCTGCATTTTAGAACGTGTCGGTTTAGCTTGTTGTCCGGCTGATGCAGTAAAAGAAGTTCAAAATATATGCAACTTTATATCAAAACATAATGGCGGAAAAGGCGCTGTAAGAGAGCTTTGCGACTTTATTCTTGACGCACAAGGGATAGAAAAAGAATACATCGTCTGCGAAGGAAAAGGCAGATAACTTAACGTTTACAATTAAAATTTCTAAAGCCTTAAAATTTTATACATTATATGCTAAAATGTGAGTACCAAAATATGCAAAGGTATGAAATGTACGACTATAAATTATTAATGGACAAAGCAAAAGAAGCATCAAAGCAATCATATTCACCTTTTTCAAGGTTTGCTGTCGGAGCTTGTGTACTTGCTAAAAGCGGTAAAATGTACACGGGATGTAATGTCGAAAATTCATCCTTCGGTATGACAATTTGCGCTGAAAGATGCGCAATATTCAAAGCTGTTTCAGAAGGAGAAAGAGAAATTCTTGCAGTTGCCATATATTCACCTAATGCTGATGATTGCAACCCATGTGGTGCTTGCAGGCAGGTCATGTATGAATTCCAAGGTGATGATACAGAAGTTGAGATTATAACAGAAAGTATGAGCGAGCTTATAGTTAGAAAACTTAGTGAATACTTACCGTACGGATTTAAAATATAAATGTATATAATAGAATTTTTTATAAAATGGTTAAATAAGAACAAAAGAGGTACCGGAGCAAACCCTGAAAATCACTTAAAAGAGGGAGTAAATATAAATCGGGAGGGGGAAGTCATAAATGCACCTTCGGTTGATGAAGCATTAACTTGTGAGCACAATTTTATGCCTGTTGACAGCACCGGCATGGTGTTAGCTTGTACAAAATGCGGATTTGTTATAAAACATAAATAATAAAATAAATATGAGGACAAATTAATATATGAATAAATTTCTTGATTTTATATCATCAAAAAACTTCAGAAATGTTTTTTGCTTTATTTTGTTTACTGCCTTAATGGCAATAACTATATCATCACAAAATTATTTTTTCCAAAAAATAATTCAAAACGGAGTAAGCAAAGCTGATATCGTTGCGAAACGTGATATGAAAGTTATTGATACGGTTAAAACGGAACAACTCAGAAAAAAAGCTATGCAAGGTGTTGAGCCTATATTAACTCAAGCAGAAGATGAATCTATTGTTACAAATCTTTCTAACTTGTATAACTATGTAATTAAAATTAGACAAAAAGATTCTCCAGACAAAGAAAAAAGGGAAGAGTTAAAAATTCTTTTTGACGAATCGGATACACAAGGTTTAGTTGATTATATGCTTAAATCAGACGAAGATGTTCTTCATCATGTTTTTGATAAAGCGCAGACAACTTTAACTTCAATATTGAATGTCGGTATATCATCAATGGACTTTGAGAATGATAAGGTTACAACAATAATAAGGCATAACCTTCCTCAAAATGTTTCCAGAATCCAAGGAAATATAATTGTAGGTATTTTAAAACAAGTTATTGTGCCAAATCTGGTTGTTGATGATATGGCAACAAACATAGCGAAGAAAAATGCTGCCGATGCAGTTAAACCTTATGAAGTTTTATTCAAAAAAGGGCAGAATATTGTAATTGAAGGCGAACTTGTCAATACTTTAAAACTTGATGCACTTAGAAAAGCCGGATATAACATTTTAAAAGTTAATTGGTTGGGTATTTTAGGAATATACCTTTTAATAACCTTTTTTACCTTTGTATTTTTACAATACGAAAAGAATTTTGAGAAGCAGTTTTATAATGCAAAATACATGACTATAATGGCATCGTTTACTTTGATATTGGCATTTGTGTCAGCACTACTGCCGACGGGCTTCTCGCCATACATAATACCAATTCCTGCATATACAATTTTATTATCTATTTTTACGACACCAAGAAATGCTTTCTTTGCTTCAACAATAATAACAGCAATAATTGCAATAGGTATGCATTGGAATATTGAAGTAATTACATCTTTTATGCTTTTGAATACAGTTGTAATGACAGCAATGTCAAAATTAAAATTCTCTAAGCGTTCTGATTTATTGGTGGTAAGTGCCAAAATATCGTTAGCAGGTATTTTAATTACAGGCGGTATTTATTTCCTTGAAAAACTTATGATGGATATAGAAAATGCCTTTATCTTTGAAGATTTAGGATTTATTCTTGTAAATACATTTATAATTAGCGGTGTATTTATTTTAGGAGTACTTCCTATAATAGAAAATATATTTAAAATAATGACACCTTATGGTTTAGCGGAGTTGGCAGATCACAATCAAGAATTATTAAAACGTCTTATGCAAGAAGCTCCGGGAACATTCAACCATAGTTTAACGGTTTCACACATGTGCGAAAATGCAGCAGAAGCAATCGGTGCAAACCCTGTACTTGCAAGAGTAGGTGCTATGTATCACGATATAGGTAAGCTTTTAAGACCTATGTTCTTTGTTGAAAATCAATCTTTTTATGGAATAGAAAATCCACATAATTCATGTACGCCAAGATTTTCCAAAATGCTTATTACCGCTCACCCAAAAGACGGGCTGGAACTTGCTAAAGATGCTCACTTGCCGCAAGTAATCTACAATTTTATAACTCAACACCACGGAACAAGCTTGGTAAGTTATTTTTATAATGAAGCATTAAAAGAAGAAGGTGCAGATAATGTTAATGAGGAGCAATTCCGCTACCCGGGGCCGAAACCTAATATGAAAGAAACTGCTATTTTAATGATTGCTGATGCGGTAGAGTCTGCGGTAAGAGCTGCTAAAAACCCTTCTAATGAAGAGATTGATGCAATTATTAATAAAATAATAACAGAAAGATTAAATGACGGTCAACTTTCAGACTCGCCTCTAACCTTAAAGGACATTTCAACAATCGGCGAAACCTTCTCAAGAATGTTAAGAGGTATGCATCATAAAAGAATTAAGTATAACGATGATTTGATTAAAGAGTTCGGTAAAAATAAGCAAACTGCAGTCAAAAATCTAATACCAAAACCAATAGTTGCACAGCCGAAGCTGGATGCGGATTTAGATGCGAAAGTTATGGAACTTGAAAATAAAAAGAATGAAACATTGTCTAAGCAAAATAATGAACAGGATTAATGATGACAATATTTAATATATTCACGGAAGGGGTAAATAAAGAGATTTTAGCCGATATAGATGAAAAAGATGTGATAGAAAAAACCCGCAATTTATTGGAATTTTACATATCTGATATTGGAGATAAATCTTGCTTAGAAAATAAAGATTATTCTTCAATTACTTTAGATATAGTTTTCTGTAATTCTGATAAAACGCATGAATTGAACAGAGATTATCGTGATAAAGATTATCCTGCGGATATTATAACTTTTGCGATTTTTGCAGATGATGAAAACAGTTTTATTTTTGATGGTGATATAAATTTGGGTGAAATAGTTATTGCAATGGATAAGGTTAAAGAGATGGTGAATAAGGATATAAGTCATTCTGCTAATTGGAAGCAAGAGTTGTTTTTTTTAATAAGTCATGGCTTAATGCATCTTTTAGGGTTTGACCATCAAACGGATGAGGAGTACAATTTTGTTATTGCCGAACAGCGAAAGGCTCTGGAAAGTATAGATTATGTCAAGATATAAGTCTCAAGGATTTAATAATACATTTAAGAATGCAAGAAAAGGTTTCAATCTCGCAGTAAAAAGTGAGATTAACATCCGCATTCACGTTGCTGTTGCCACTTTTGTAATATTTCTTGCGTTATATTTAAAATTTTCGGCAGTAGAATTTTGCTGCCTGTTTTTTGCTATAGCACAAGTAATTTGTGCAGAAATGCTTAATACCGCCATTGAATTTGCGCTTGATTCAATTTATCATAACAGATACTCAAGAATGGTTGGTATGGCAAAAGATATATCTGCAGGAGCCGTAATGTTTGCAACAGTTATAAGCATAATGGTTGGTATTATATTATTTGGCAGCAAAATTTTATCATTATTGAATGTTATAAATTAAGGCGAAGAAATCTTCGCCTCGATTTATTTATTCTAATTTTCTCTTGCACCTAACTCTTTATCCATCAGATATAAGACAGCAGTATCTTCTCCAAAGAGTTCAAGTCGTTTGATTATATCTTTTACTTGCTGCTCTTCTTCAATTTGTTCTTTAATAAACCAATCAATAAATGAAAGAGTTGTCCTGTCGCA
>CACYKP010000054.1 GCA_902775025.1 uncultured bacterium
TGGGGAAATACCGTTGCTGCTCCAATCTTTAAAGAGATATCCACTCAGATTGCACGTATTTTAAATTTGCAGCCGGATAAAATGTAAAGTGATGACAATAAGTTAAATAAATGGTATAACTGTAATAGTTGATTGATATTTTAGGAGATGAGATGAGATTAAGAACTCTAATTGATAATATAAGCTATGTTGAACTTGTTAATATAGATGGTTTTGTAACAGAGATTGAAGGCATTTCATACAATTCAAAAAAAACAAAACCTGATGATGTATTTATTTGTTTGACAGGAGAACACGTTGACGGACATGAATATGCGGAAGAAGCAGTAGCAAACGGTGCTTGTCTTTGCATTGTTGAAAGAAGATTAAATCTTGATGTTCCTCAGATTGTAGTATATGATACAACAGAAGTTATGGCGCAGATTTCTGATTTGTTTTACGGTTCACCATCTAAGAAGCTTAACTTGATCGGTGTAACAGGTACAAACGGAAAAACAACCGTTACTCATCTTATTCAAAAGATTTTTGAAGCTAATGATAAAAAGTGTGCTTTAATAGGAACGTTAGGTAACAAAATGTCTTCTGATGACAGTTATCATGACGCAAAACACACTACTCCGCAAGCACCCGAACTTCAAGAATTGTTCAGCGATATTTATGAAAAGAATATTCCGAATGTTGTTATGGAAGTTAGTTCTCATGCCCTTGCACAACATAGGGTTGATTATTGTGAATTTAATTGTGCGGTTCTTACAAATTTAACTCAAGATCATTTGGATTATCATATTACAATGCATAATTATTTTAGAGCGAAAGCCAAATTGTTTGAAGATATTTATGCTGATGACTATGCGATTATAAATGCTGATGACGAGTATGCTTCAGATTTTATGGAGGTCGTTTCTCCAGATGTAAATATGTTTACATACGGTATAAAACGACCCGGAGATGTTAGTGCAAAAAATATAACATTTGGAAATGAAGGAGTTTCTTTTCTGTGTGATGTTCAAGGAAAAGAGTATAATGTAAACTTAAAAATGAATGGTATATTTTCAGTTTATAACGTATTAGCAGCTCTTACAGTAGCTTTAGCATATAAGTTAGATATGGAAACATCTATAAAAACGTTAGAACAGATGCAAGGTGTAGCAGGCAGATTTGAGATTGTTACGACAAAGCCAACAGTTATTGTTGATTATGCACACACTCCTGATGGCTTGGAAAATGTTTTAAAAACTGCAAGGGAAATTACGCCTGAAAGCGGAAGATTAATTTGTATATTTGGATGCGGCGGGGACAGAGACACTACCAAACGACCTAAAATGGGAGCCATTGCAGAAGAACTTGCCGATAAAGTTATTGTAACAAGCGATAATCCACGTTCGGAAGATCCGCACCAAATTATTACAGATATTCTTGCAGGTTTTAAGAGTGTTAGTAATGTTATTGTAGAACCTGATAGAGAACTTGCGATTAAAGAAGCATATAAAATTGCTCAAGTGAATGATGTTGTTCTTGTTGCGGGTAAAGGACACGAGGATTATCAAATTCTTGCAACAGAAACGATTCATTTTGATGACAGAGAAAAAGTCAGAGAAATTTTTGCGGGTGAATAATGAAAACTTTGCCTATTATAGAGCAGCATTTCCACGGTGCGTATGGTGTTGATTTTAATAAAGCCGGAGTAAATGAGATTGTCGAGCTTTCCTTCAAACTACGCCAAATTGGTATTGCAGGTTTCTTTCCTACCCTAGTTACAGATAGTGTTGAAAATACTGTTAAGCAGATTGCAATTATAAAAGAGGCATCAAAAAAATGTGAAGGAATTTTGGGAATACATCTTGAGGGGATATTTCTTAATCCTTTGAAAAAAGGTATTCATAACGAATCTCATTTTTTACCTTTAACAGTTGATAATTATAAAAAGATAGAGGATGAATTTATAAAGATTGTTACTCTTGCCCCTGAACTTGATGAAGGCTTAATTTCTTATCTGAAGGGAAAAGGTGTAAAGGTTCAAGCAGGGCATTGTATAGGTTGGCAAGAAGGTGAATATAAGCCGAATGCTTCGACGCATACTTTTAATGCAATGTCAGGAATTACTCATCGAGGCGTTTCTACTGTGCTATCTGCCCTAATAGATGATGATGTTTATACTGAAGTTATTGCAGATGGGGTTCACGTAAGTGATGATGCATTGAAACTTTTATTTAAGACAAAGCCGCAAAATAAAGTTATTCTTGTAAGTGATTCGCTTCCTATTACTTATAGCGATGAAAAAGAAACAACTTTTGCAGATTCAAAAATATATTATGACGGGAAAAAGGCAACCTCTGCAGAGGGTACTATTGCCGGAAGTACAAAACTTTTACCCGAGATAATAAAAATTCTCGGTCAAAAAGGTCTATTTAATCCTAACTACATAGAAAATGTATATACTTATCATGGAATTGAGCCAAAGGGTGAAATTGTTTGGGATGACGAGTGGAATATTGTAGCGGGGTAATTTTCTTCGCTAATATGTAACAATAAATTTTGCAAACTTCATATTACTTAACACTTGTCATGCAAAAAAGGCAATTTCCGTCTTTTTTGTGTTTTTATATATATAGGAAGAATCCCAATCAGTGTGTATTGAAAAAGATTGAAGAACGGTTATGAAAGTAAATAGCGTTAACAACAATGTGTATCAAAAGCAGAGCTTTAACGCCCCATCTTTTAGAGGTAAGGGGTTAGACCCTCGTATTACCGAGTATTTGGACCAAAATACAGGTAAGGTCGCTCGCTTTTTCAATTATGTTGGTGCGAACCAAGGTGAAGCACTTAATATTATTGTTACAGCGGTTGGTACTGCAATAATTTGTCCGTTATTTATTGCTTTTAATCCGTTTTCTAAAGAAGATGACAAAACAAAACAATATTCAGCTTGGCGTCAGCCTATATCTGCAGTTATAGCTCTTGCAACACAATTAACTATTACAAAATGGTTTAATGATTGGATTAATAAAGCTGCAAGTACATCAACAAAAGATGGTAAACCAGGGCTTTGTTCAAGAGCAGATTTACGTGCGTGTCCTACAGAAAGACAGATTAAAAATATTCTTAAAATAGAGCATCCTGAATATGATAAAAAACAAATTGCAGCAGAGGTGCAGAAACGTCAAATGGATGCTGAAAAAGCTGAAATTTCCAAAATGAGAAAATTGATGAAGGATAAACCGATAGAATACAAAGAATTGGTTTGTCAAGATTATATTAATCAAGCCAAAGAAAATTTCTTTAAACATTTTAAAGAAAATCATACAGAAGAAATAGAAAAGAAGTTTGGTAAAAAGATTGATAAAATTTGGTCATTAAAATTAAATAAGCATTTAGAAAAAATGCTTGAAGAAAAGGCTAAATTGCTAGGTAAAAAGAAGCAGAAAAACTTGTTGAAAAAGATATTCTGACGGAAACTATCGCAAAACTATCTGTAAGAAATTTAAGCAAAAAAGGTATAAAAGTATCTGAAGCTATTGATTATTGTACAGATAAAGATAGTTTGAAAATAGAAAATATTGTTAAATTAATAAAAGAACAGGGGCTTGAAGAAAAGCTTCCCAGCGGATATGATGCAGAAAAAATTGCAAATAGCATGGTAGATAAATTAAACCAAATGCAGGTATACGAAAGTGAACATCAAATGAAAGATTTTGCATCTACAAAAAATATTGGTAATACATACGAAGAAGTTTTACATAATGTAAAAATCAAAAAGCTTGTTCGTTCAAGATTATCAGATGCAAAACGTGTATTTAAAACAATGAATACTCAAATGGGATTGGTAGTAACTCTGGCAACGCTTCCGTTTACTTGCGGTTTCTTAAACTGGGCTTATCCAAGAATAATGGAAAAGATTATGCCTGAGATGTCCGCTAAGAAAAAAGAGATTGAAGAAAAGATTGGTAATTTTAACGCAAAAATAGAAAATGCTGTTGACAGCCTTAACCTTGACGGACTAAAAGAAGTCTTGAATATTGATGAATTCAAGAACTACCTAAAAAATGAATTAGAGAAAGGAGAAGATGACTAATGTCTAAAGTTACAAAAGTTATTGATTCTTTCTATAATTCTAACATAGGTAAAAAGCTGGCTAATCCTAAAGCAACCGTAGCAACCGCAGCTTTAATTGCAACAGTATCAAACGTATCAAAAGATGCTGTTAACTGTGCTTACTACACAATTCAATCTTTAAACAACGAAAGAATTCCTGAAGATCAAAGAAAGTTTGTTGCAGCGTATTCAAATTCTAACGGCTTTTGGGTTGTCAGAACTTGTTACATCAATTTTTGATAATAAAATAGCTAAAACAAAAGATTTTTCTACTAAAGAAGATGTTATAAAAGAAAAATTTAAAAAACTTCCCGAAGAATTGAAAAAATTAACAAGTGAAAAAGAATTTATAAAAAAAGAAATATCGAGAATTGTAGGAAGAACAAATCTTGCAAGAACAGGCTTTACTGTATTATTTGTAAATATTGCGATGCAGATTTTAACAAAGAGAATTATTACTCCTCTTGTTGCAACTCCTATGGCATCTTATTTTAAAGAAGGCTTTGAAAAAGCAGAAGCTGAAAAGAAAGCAAAAGAAGAACACAAGCTTAAAACAAATGCTTAATTTAAATAAGTATTTTTTGCAGACTTAATTCTTTGTTTGTGTCATAGTATAAAAAGATAGCTTATTATAAGAAGGGATTATTAGCATGGGAATATTAAGCAAGTTAAAAGATTTTTATAAAGAACCGGCACCGGCTGAACCGATTACCGATTCGGCAGTTATTGATAAAACTTATGCAATGTGGAGAATGAGAATATTCTTATCAATGTTCTTTGGGTATATCATCTTTTACACTTGTCGTAAAAATATATCAGTAGCACTTCCTGCAATACAAGAGGCTTTAGGGTACAGCAAGCTTGAACTCGGTTTACTCGGAAGCTCGCTTTATTTTTCTTATGCGGCAGGTAAATTTATTAACGGTATAATTGCAGATAATACAAACGCAAAGAGAATTCTCCCGACTGCATTATTTATTTCTGCATTAGTTAATATCTTATTTGTTATTTGTGCGCATTTTGTACCTGCAAAAATTTCATTCTTTGGGCTTCCTCCTGTATCAATTCTGTTATGGCTATTAGCGTTTTTCTGGGGTGTAAACGGGTGGTTTCAATCAATGGGTTTCCCTCCGATTGCTAAAAATCTTTCGTACTGGTTTGCAAACAAAGAACGTGGCGTAAAATGGTCGCTTTGGTCATCTTCTCATGAAGTCGGTACTTATATCAGTATGATTCTTTCAGGATACTTAATCACCCACTACGGCTGGGAATCAGTATTCTATGTTCCTGCTTGCTTTGCAATAATCTTTTGTTTCTTCTTTTATAAGAATCTGCAAGACAAGCCTGTAAGCATCGGTTTGCCTGATATTGAAAAATACAAAGATCCTAACTATGTCGAGCCTGAAAAAGAAAAAACAGAAGAAGATAATGTTACTTATTCTGATATATTTAAAAAATACATTATTAAAAACCCGACAGTTTGGCTTTTAGCTATAGCTTATATATTTGTTTATGTAGTAAGATACGGAACAATTGACTGGCTTGTAATGTATCAGGTTGATATGAAGCATTATACAATATCTGAAGCTGCAAAAATAATAAGTTTTCTCCCTCTTGTCGGTGTGTTGGGAACCATAGGTGCAGGATTTGTTTCAGATAAATTATTTAGAGGAAGAAGAGCTCCGGTTAATATTATTTGTTTGACACTTCTTGCAATTTGCATATATCTGTTCAAAGTCAACCAATTCCCGTTTATGGATTATGTATATGTGTCAGCTATCGGTGTATTCACTTGCGGACCTCAGGTTTTAATCGGAGGTTTATCAGCAGTAGAATCAAGTTCAAAAAAGGTAGCTTCAGCAGTAACAGGTTTCTGCGGAATGTTTGGATACATCGGTTCAATACTTTCAGGTATTGGTACCGGTTATATTATCGACAAATTTTCTTGGAACAGTGCAATAAACTTCTGGATTTTATCTGCTTTGATATCATTGGGCATTTGTATAATATTGTTGAAGAAAGAAAACAAACAAAAAGCGTAAGTTTGTAGCATAAGATATAAGTTTGTATTATAAGAGGATAGAAGGCGAAGCCCAACGGGCTTCGCCTTCTATCCTCATTAATTTATGTAACAATTTCTTAATAAATACCCATTCATCCCTAAAGTTTTTTCAAAAAATGCCGATATATAGAATGTAAGGTTAAAAGTCGTTTTATAGTGAGGTATATTATGGAACAGGAAAAAACTTATATTCTTGATGAAAACTTAGAAAAAGATATTAAGGAATGCAAAAAGAATGCAGAGATTTTAGAAAAAATCTTGACAATGCTGGTTAAAGGTTTTGCACCTGAATATTAGGGGTAAATGTATTTTTGCAGGCAAAACGCCTAAGACGCCAGTTTTCGGTTAAAATCTGCCGTCAATTTTTGTTCCGCAGAATTTGCATTTGCCATCTTTGATGTTGTTTTCTGTTAAGTTGTATCCATCACGTTTTATGATGGCTTTTCCGCAGCTTTTGCAATATGTTGCGGATGTTTCGGGGGTTGTTAAATTACCTGTATAAACGTATTTTAGTCCCATCTTTTTTGCGGTATTGTAAGCTTTTTCTAATGTTTCATATTTTGTTGAGGGGCGGTTGATAAATTTGTATTTAGGTGTAAATGCACTGAAATGTAGCGGTACGCTATCTCCCAGATTATTCAAAATCCAATCGCATTCCTTTTCTACAAATTGATCATTTTCACCTTCAATAAGCATTGTAGTAAGTTCTACAAAACATTTTGTGTTTTTAACGGCATATTTAATTGTATCAAGTACCGGTTTAAGATGTGCCGAGCAATTTTTAACATAAAAATCTTCATCAAAAGCTTTTAGGTCAATATTTGCACCGTCCATTAAACCGTAAAATTCTTCTGCGGGTTTTGGATTCATATAACCTGAAGTTACTGCTATTGTTTTTATTCCTGCTTTACGGCAAAGCTTAGCGGTTTCAACTGCATATTCAAAAAATACGATAGGATCATTATATGTAAAGGCTACGCATTTGCAGCCGTATGCTTTTGCTGTATTTACTATTTGTTCCGGGGCTGCCGTTTGGCATTGGTTTATTGGTACTTTAACTTTTGTTGTGCTGCTATTTTGACAGAACAGACAACCTAAGTTACAGCCTAATGTACCAAAAGACAATACTTTTGTTCCGGGGTAGAATTGATACATAGGTTTTTTCTCAACGGGATCAATTGCTAAACCTGTATTATATCCGTATGTTTCCAATACAATCTGTCCGTTAACGTTTTTGCGAACATAGCAGTAGCCGCTCTGATTAAGAGCCGGTTCACATCCTCTGGGACATATTTCACATTGTACCTTATTATTTTCTGTTATTTTTTGATATGCCATATTTGTATTATAATATCCACATGGCAAAAATAAAAGAACCTGCAGTTGCAAATATATTTTATTCTGCAAATCCTGATGAACTAAGAAGTCAAATTAAAGGTTTTGCAAAAAATAATCCTGATAGTTATGAATATCCTTCAAGAGCAGTAATTGTTCCGCATGCGGGACTTGTTTATTCGGGAAGACTTGCTTATGAAGGAATTAATCTTTTAGATAAAAATATTAAGAACTTGTTTATTTTTGCACCTGCTCATCGTGTAGCATTTGAGGGACTTGCTCTTACAAGTTATGATGAGTGGAAAACATCCTTAGGGAATATAAGTATTAATCAAGAGATAAATAAAGAATTAACTGAAAAATTTGGTGCTAAAATTTTTGAAAGCGCATATAGGGAAGAGCACTCTATTGAAATACAGCTTCCAATAGTACAAAGTATATTTGAATATGTAAAAATTATTCCAGTTTTGATTGGTAAAGAAAATCCTCAAAAAATAACCGATATAATATCTGAATATTATGATAATAAAGATTTTGGATTTATTATATCTTCAGATTTAAGCCATTTTTTAACAGATGACAAGGCAAAGAAAAAAGATGAAGAGACCGCAAGAATGATAGAAGGCGGAAGCGTTCAGGATTTTCGTTATGATCAAGCTTGCGGAGCTATTGGGATTTATGGACTTGTTGAATTTGCTAATTCAAAGAATTATTCTTTGATAAGAGTAGACATGTTTAATTCTTCCTCTACAACAGGTGATAAATCAAGAGTTGTTGGATATGGTTCTTGGTTTATGTATGAAGGAAGTAAAAATAAGTTTTTAAAAAAATATTTTTCAGAGTATATGTTAAAGTTATGCAGAGATGTTATATCTTCAAGATTTAATCAGCAATCTTATACATTTAATGAAAATGCAAAAAATGAAAATCCTTTATCATCATTTGTTGGCAAATTAAAGGACAATTTTATTAGTAAGCCTAGAATATATACAAATCACGCTCCTGTTTTTAACGAAATTGGTGCTTGCTTTGTAACTTTAAAGAAAAACGGACGTTTAAGAGGTTGTATAGGCTCTATAATTGCTCACCAACCGCTTATTAATGATTTGGTTGATAATGCACAAAAATCCGCTTTTAATGATCCGAGATTCAATCCGCTTCAAAAGTCGGAATTAGATGATTTAAGCATTGATATCTCAATTTTAAGCGAACCTAAACCAATCACATTTTCAGATGAAGCAGATTTATTAAGACAAATTGTTCCGTTTAAAGATGGGATTATAATAAGGGACGGATATTATCAGGCAGTATATTTGCCGTCTGTTTGGGAGGAGCTTCCTGATAAAGAAATGTTCTTAAAATCATTAAAAATGAAAGCCGGATTGTCTCCTGAATACTTCTCTAAAACATTCAAGGCTTTTAGATTTCAAACGGAATATATTCAATAGATTGATAAAAAGCAAAAAAATCATTTTTATTTTTGTTTTATAATGATATCTAAGAGAGGTATAAACTATGTTAGATATTAAATTAATTAGAGAAAATCCTGAAAAGATTAATGAACTTTTAAAAAGAAGAAATCCTGAATTATCTATAGATAAAGTTATAGAGATAGATGCAGAAAGAAGGAAAATTCAAACTCAGGCTGATGAACTTCGGGCAAAAAGAAAATCAGAATCACAAAAAATCGGCATGATGAAAAAGAATGGTGAAAATACAGATGCTCTTCAAGAAGAAATTAGGGCATTAGGTGATGATGTTAAAGTTTTGGAAGAAAAACAAATAGAATTAGATAATGCTCAAAGAGATTTGCTTTTGCATATTCCTAATATTCCCGATGAAACAACTCCAATAGGTCAATCGGAAAATGATAATCCCACAATTAAAACTTGGGGTGAGCCAACTAAGTTCTCCTTTGAACCAAAAGCACATTGGGATTTATGCGAAGAAAAAAATATAGTTGATTTTGAGCGTGGTGTGAAAATTTCACAATCAAGATTTACATTATATAGAGGTAAAGGTGCAAGATTGGAACGTGCAATTATTCAGTTTTTCTTGGATTTGCATACTGAAAAGCACGGTTACGAAGAAATATTACCTCCGTTTATGGCAAATGCAGCAACAATGACAGGTACAGGTCAGCTTCCAAAGTTTGCGGAAGACATGTACAAGTGTGTTGATGAAGATTTATACTTAATTCCGACAGCAGAAGTTCCTGTTACAAATATTTATTCAGGTGAGATCTTAAGTGAAGATGATTTACCGAAATATATGACTGCTTATACGCCATGCTTCCGCCGTGAAGCAGGTTCAGCAGGAAAAGACACCAGAGGTTTAATAAGAGTTCACCAATTTAATAAAGTTGAAATGGTTAAACTTACGACACCTGAATCAAGCAAAGATGAACATGAAAAACTTACTCAAAATGCTGAACAATGCTTGGAACTTTTAGGACTACCATACAGAAGAGTTGCTCTTTGTACGGCAGATATAGGATTTAGCGCTAACAAATGTTATGACTTAGAAGTATGGCTTCCTTCTTATAACACTTATAAAGAAATTTCAAGCTGCTCAAACTTTGGTGATTATCAAGCAAGAAGAGCTAATATCAGATACCGTGATAAAGACGGTAAAATCAGATTTGTACATACTTTAAACGGTTCCGGTTTGGCAGTAGGAAGAACATTTGCCGCAATAGTAGAAAATTTTCAACAAGAAGACGGCTCTATCATTATTCCTGAAGTATTAAGAAAATATACAGGATTTGATAAAATTTAAGAGTGAATATTATAAAAAACCTTCCTTTTTTTAAAGGAAGGTTTTTTATCGTTTATTGTTTTTCTTTTCTCTTATAGAATTCTTCGATAAATCCTGTATTAAATTTTCCGCTTTTGAATACTTCGTCTTCTATGATTTCCTGATGGAACGGAATAGTTGTCTTAACCCCTGTTACAACGTATTCTTTGAGAGCTTGATACATCCTTCTTCTTGCTTGTTTTCTGTTTTCACCCCAACAGATAAGTTTTCCTATCATTGAATCATAGTATGGCGGAATTGAATATCCGGGGTAAACGTGAGAATCAACACGAATACCGAATCCGCCGGGAGCGAAGTAGCCGTCTATTTTACCCGGGCATGGCATAAAATCGTGTTCAGGATCTTCTGCATTGATACGACATTCTATTGCATGGCCGTGAAGCCTAACGTCATCTTGTGTATAACCCAATTTTTCACCTGATGCTACAAGGATTTGTTCACGAACTATGTCTATTTGAGAAATCATCTCTGTTACACAGTGTTCTACTTGGACTCTTGTATTCATTTCCATAAAGTACCATTTTCCATCGTGGTCTAGAAGGAATTCACAAGTTCCTGCTCCTTCGTAGTTTATTGCTTTAGCGGCACGAACCGCAGCTGCGCCCATTTCTTTACGAGTTTCTTCATCAATTGCGGGTGAAGGAGCTTCTTCTAAAAGTTTTTGATGACGTCTTTGGATAGAACAATCACGTTCTCCGAGGTGAATAACATTACCATAAGCATCACCTAAAATCTGAACCTCAATATGTCTTGGATTTTCTAAGAATTTCTCTGCGTAAACATCAGGGTTTCCGAAGAAGTTTTCAGCCTCATGACGGCAAAGGTTGAAGTTTTCTTCCATCTCTTCATCCGATCTTACAACTCGCATTCCTTTTCCGCCGCCGCCTGCGGTTGCTTTAAGAATAATAGGATACCCCACTTTGTGAGCAAATTCAATAACCTGTTCAGGAGTTTTTACAATTCCTGTTCCAGGTGTAACAGGAACATTGTTTTCAATCATTGTTTTACGAGCAGTAGCTTTATCACCCATTTTACGCATAGCTTGTGCAGTAGGTCCGATAAATTTGATATTGTACATATCGCATATTTCAGCAAATTCAGCACGTTCAGACAAAAAACCGTATCCGGGGTGAATAGCATCACATCCTGTCATAAGAGCAGTTGATATAATTGTAGGTATATTCAAATAGCTTTGGTTACTTGGTGCCGGTCCGATACAGAAAGCATCTGTTGCAAGTCTGACATGCAAAGACTCAGCATCTGCTTGTGAATATATTGCGACTGTCGGAATTCCTAATTCACGACACGCTCTAATTACCCTAACCGCAATTTCCCCACGGTTTGCTATTAATACTCGTTTAAACATAAAATACCATATACACAGCATTAAGACGTAGAAGCATTTTATCTTAGTGCCTTAATGCCCTTTCTATTCTACATACATTAAAACTTGTCCGAATTCAACAGGATCGCCGTTTTTAACACAAATTTTAACAACTTTGCCTGCTTGTTCGGATTTAATCTCATTCATAAGCTTCATAGCTTCTATAATACAAACAACGTCGCCGACTTTAACTTCTGAACCGACTTCTACGAACGCCGGAGCTTCCTTGCGGTTCAGCTTCCGCTTTGTCTTCTGTCTTTTGAACAGGAGCTTGTGCTATAGGTGCTGAAACAGGAGCGGACACAACCGGTGTTGATGCTCCTACAACAACCTCAGGCAAGTCTTTTCTTATCGTAATAGCTTGTTCGCCATCTTCCAAAGAAATTTCCGTCAAACTGTTATCGTTTATAATCTTAGCTAATTTTTCTATATATTCTGGTTTAAAATCCATTTTTTGTTTCTCCTTATAGGAGAAGTGACGGAGTGATAAAGTGATGGAGTGATGAAGTGATTTATAATTCACTCAGGCACTCAGGCACTTAGTCTCTTAATCACTTTCCTAACATCTGTCTAAGTACTCATTAGTTCTGGTATCAACTCTTATAACATCGCCGTTTGATACAAAGAACGGAACGTTTACAACTGCACCTGTTTCTAATGTCGCAGGTTTTGTACCGCCTTGGGCAGTATTACCCTTTTCAGCAGGAGGTGTATCAACAACTTCCAATTCAACGTGAGCAGGAATATCTACACCGATTATTCTTGTATCGTGTTTAAGAATTTGAACAATCATATTTTCTTTGAGATATTTCTTGCCGTCGCCTAATTGATCTTCCGTTACTTGGATTTGTTCATAAGTTTCGTTATCCATCATAACGTAATCGTTGCCTTCTTTATATAAATATTGCATTTCTCTGCGGTCTAACATAGCTTTTGCAACTTTTTCGCCTGCTCTGAAGGTTCTTTCTACAACGTTTCCTGATTCAGCGTTTTTTAGCTTTGTTCTAACAAACGCTGCACCTTTACCCGGTTTTACGTGTAAGAATTCAACAACAGTCCAAAGACCATTATCAAGCTCCAAAGTTAAGCCATTTTTTAAATCGTTTACTGAAATCATCGGTAACTCCTTAATTAATATAATACTTCTACTATTTTACCTGATACTAACATAAACAAGTAGTGAGTGCAATATTGTAAAGAATTAAGCAATTGTTTCGGTAATCAAAGGTTACGAAAATCTTAAAGGTACTGGTTGATTGCGGTAAATTGCAGATACCGCTTGAACATTTATTTAATAGTGTATAATACCCCGTCAAGTTTTTTCATAACTTCATCAATCGAGTCAATTAATACAATCTCACCTCGAAGTTTTGATGCGCCTTGAAAACCATTAAGATAATAAGGGTAAAATTTACGGCAGAATTTTACACCAACTTTTTCACCTCTTAGTTCAACCTCACGTTTTAAATGCTCTTTTAAAGCTTCGACTTTTTCTTCTAAAGTTGGCGGGGGTAAATAAATACCTTCATTTAAATATTTTTCAATTCTTCCTATTAAAGTTACATCACCCAATGCCCCACGCCCTACTGCAACTCCGTCGGCTTCAGAGTCTTCAAGGCATTGAACAGCTGTTTCTATTGATACAACATCTCCGTTTGCAAAAACAGGGATATCAACATTATGTTTAAGTTTTGATATCATTTTCCAGTCGGCTTTTCCGCCGTACATTTGTGAACGTGTTCTGCCGTGAATAGTTATAAATTCAGCTCCTGCCTCCTGCATTTTTTCACCAAACTCAACAAAATTAAGCTCGTCAAAAGTGTAACCAAGTCGAAACTTTACGCTGACAGGTTTCGAAATTGCCTCTTTTACTGTTCTTACAATTTCTTGTGCTAAATCAACATTACGCATAAGAGCACATCCGTCTGTTCCTTTAACCACTTTATTTACAGGGCAGCCCATATTTATATCAATCATATCCGCATATTGTTCAAGGTATTTTGCACCGTCAGCTATCATTTTAGGTTTATGACCGCTTAATTGATAAGAAATCGGTGAATGATTTTCTCCGCGCATTACAATATCGCCGCCTTTTGACTGGTTCAAAAACTCGGAGCTTATCATCGCGTTTTCGGAGTTTTCCCTAACAAGCGAACGCAAAACATAATCTGTTATTCCTGCCATTGGTGCAAGCGAAACTTTGGATTTTATTAAATCTTTTATCATTGATTGTTTACTTTCAGCCTATATATTTAACCCTATTTAGCATAAGGTTCCAGCTCTTTGGTACGGTCTTTTGCGTATTTTAAATACTCATCATCTGTTGAATATTCTGCTATGAATTTTTTATAATATTTGAAGGCTTCTTTATAGTTTTCCAAACCGTCATAATCAACGGCAGCCATATAGCTTACTATCGGAAGTTCTTTTGAATACTTAAGCACATTCATATAATCAGCTATAGCAAGTTTTGGCTGCTTCTGCTCATCGTAAATAAGTCCTCTGTAATAGTATGCGTATGCATTATTTGACTCTTTTTTCAGAACTTCGTTAAATTTAGTTAACGCACCCGCATAATCCTTTTTTTCATAAAGTTCAATGCCTGAATTGAGAACTCCAAGTGTTCCGTTTTGAGAAACATAAGATAATAATTGTTTTGCTTCTGATTCAGGATTTAATGTTATAGCTTTCTTTAAATAAGTTTCTGCTTCGCTCCATTTTTGTTGTTCTGAATACAAATAACCGATATAATAAGGGATTTCTGCATTTTTAGGATTTAATGTTTCAGCTTTTTTATAATAAATAATTGCATTGTCATAATCATTTAGAGCTTGATACGAAGCTGCTGCTCCGAGCATTGTATTTTCGGTTTCAGGTTGTATTTCCAAATACTGTTTAATAGCTTTCTTGTAATCCTTTGCATCATAACTTGCAGAAGCTGCCGCAAGTCTTGTTGATGTATAATCTCCCTGCATTTCTTTTAATGTTTTTAATACAAGATTATTAGCAGGGAATTTTTCTTTTGCTATGTTAAGAGTAGTAATGGCGCTTCCGTAATCATCTTTTGACGCATAGCAAATTCCGAGGTTTACGTAAGCATCAGCTTTTGTTTGATCCTCCATTATATACGCACGGTATCCGTGAATTGCTTCTTCTATTTTTCCTTCTTTATGAAGCTTGTATGAATAATCATACAATTCTTCTTTGCTGCCTTCTTTTTGTAAGTATCCGATATATTCAATCGGAGACATAGATGCTTTCATAATATCAGTTACGGCATTTTTAGCTTCTTGGTTTTGAGGTTCAAAAGTTAAAACTGATTTATACATGCTAAGAGCTGTTTGTTTGTCGCCCATTTCTGCCAAAGCTTGCGCCTTATAAAACATAGCTTTTGTATTGCTTGGTTCAATGGTCAAAACTGAATCATAAGCTTCAAGAGCACGTCTGTAGTCTTTCTTTTGTTGATAAAGAGTTCCTACATTAATTCTTGTAAGAGTACTGTTAGGATTAAGTCTTTCAGCTTTCCCGTAATAACTGAGCGCAGAATCCAAATCTCCTTGTGCTTGTTTTATCGCCCCGATATTAGCGTTCAAATCTGCATCATTTGGTGTTTGTGCAAGTTTTTTAAGATAAATTCTTTCTAATGCGTATAAAACTTCCATATCTCCTTTAGCGTTAGCTAAAGCGTCATTATATTGTGATACGGCAGTATCATATTGCCCGATTTTGTCAAGTGTTCTTGCGTACTTCATCTTAGTTACGCCATCATTTGGGTTTTTATCAAGCGATAATTTATAAAAATCGGCAGAGCGCTTATCGTTTCCTAAAAGCTTCATTAAATCACCGATTTGAGCGTTAGCTTCTGCCGAATATTTTTCACTTTCGGCAGCTTTTGAAAACTCATAAGATGCGGCAGGGAAATTTGCAATAGCTCTAAGTTCTTCCGCTTTTTTATATCTTGCGCTCGGTGTTGTATCAAAGCTTATAACCTTTAGACATTGGTTTAAATTACTTGACGCTGATTGAATCATGCCTATAGAATTTTGTATTTCCCTCTCGTCATCCGGATACATTTTTAAATAAAATAAAGCACTTCTAAAATCGTTAGCTGCTTTTTCGTAATTCTTTTCTGTATTAGCGTAGTGAGTCGCTCTTGCAAGATAGGAGTTAATTATCCCTATTCTTGCGGAGTTGTCCAGATAATTTATTCTCATTGCTTTGCGAAATTCAACAATAGCAGAGGAATATTGATTTTGTGTCAAAAAATTTTGCCCTGCATTATAATGCTCCGCAAATGCTCCTGTTGCAGCAAAAAGGTTTCCCTGTGTCAATATTGTGTAAACGGCAATACAGCAAATTGTGCTTAAAAAACTTCTTCTCATATCAACATAATACTATAAATAAAAAACATGTTAATAAGTTAGTCGGATATTATAATAATTTGTAAAAAATAAAATCCAATAAAATAAACACTTTTAGCACATGTGTGTAACAAATTGTAACGATTTAACAAAAAATCCTAAAGTTTTTCAAAAAAATGCCGATAACAAAAATGTAAGGAAAAAGAAAGAATGAATTAGTTATCGAAAAATAGTTGTTTTTTAGGGAATTTGTAAAAATTAAACAGTTAAACAGTCAAACAAGAAGGAGTATGTTATGGAACACTTAGATGAACACGAAATGCTAATAGAGTATTCGGAAATGTCAGCATTTGATTTTAATTCTGAGGAGTTCCGTCGTGTAAGGAAAGATTATTTGGAATGCAAAGGTTTTTTGGATAATCTTATGTGGAATTTGGGTAGATTTGCAGATAACTTTAAACCGGTCAAGAATGTATAGTCAGTATAAGTATTTAATAAAATGAGGGATATTTGTATGTCAACAAAAGAAGATTTCAGAAATAATTGCTTTTCGCCAAATTGGCTTGAAGTTGATTTGTCAGAGGCAGAAAACGCAGCAGACACAGTAAATAAGGAGGTACGCCTAGAGAGCGAACAACGTAAGGACTTAAATACATTATTAAAAGAGCTTGACGAGATCAAGAAAAACATTGAAAAAGCTGTAGAAAAACAGCACCGCTTGGCAAATCTTGCAGGATTTTATACCGGTGAATTTGCGCAATAGCCGAGCAAGGTTGCACAAGTAAATTTTTAATCAAAAGCAGACGGAAGTTATGAGATTCCGCCTGCTTTTGGTTTTTAGTATTTTTTATGTTGCAATTTGTTTTAAAATAACAAAATTTTTGCTTAACAATTGATAACTTTTCTTAATATTTGCTCATTTTTTACCACAGGAATTTATGATATAATTTAGTAAAAGCGAGGTTTTATGGTTTTAGAAAACAAGTTGAATATTACAAACTCTGCTGATTTAGCCAGAGAAGAAGAAAGAATCAGCAAAACAAAAGCAATTCAAATGTTTGAAAACTGTTTTTTAAACAACCTTGAAGCAGGAAAATTTGACTCTTTAGCTAAAATTCATAAATATTTGTTTGAAGATATTTACCCATTTGCAGGAATGATAAGGACTGAAAATATTGCAAAAGGGAATTTTCGTTTTGCGCCTGTTATGTATCTAAAAACCTCCTTAGAACATATTAATTCTATGCCTCAATCTAATTTTGATGAAATCATTGAAAAATATGTAGAAATGAATGTTGCTCATCCTTTTAGAGAAGGTAACGGAAGAAGTACAAGAATATGGCTTGATTTAATGCTAAAAAAAGAAATTGGTATGGTAGTTGATTGGAGCCTTGTTGGTAAAGAAGATTACTTACTTGCAATGGAACGCAGTCCTATAAAAGATATAGAAATAAAAGTTTTACTCAAATCTGCGTTAACTTCTGACATAAATAACAGAGAAGTCTATATGAAAGGAATTGATGCAAGCTATCACTACGAAGGGTACAATATTTTTAAAACTGATGATTTAAAATAAAAAAGTGGCTAAAAATTTATGTAGGTGGGCATACCTGTCCAACATAAACTCTAATTACAATAGGAGTATGTGTGATAAAGGGAAAAAATCTTTATATAGAAGGGGATAATTTGAAGGTTTTGAAGTCTTTGAAAAAAGATTATCAAAACAAAATTCGTATGATTTATATTGATCCTCCATACAATACAGGTAATGATTTTGTCTATAATGATACTTTCAAAAATTGGTCTGAGATGATTACTCCAAGACTTGAATTGGCTAGAGAGCTTTTAACCGACAACGGCGTTATCTTTATCTCTATTGGCGAAGAAGAAGTCGATACGCTAAAAAGTATTTGTAACAAGGTTTTTGGGAAAGAAAATTTTATTACAAAATTTATTTACGAAAAAACTCAACACTTCGGGAGGCAAAAACTTAACACCTATTCAAACGCTGAATATATCCTGTGTTACGCTCGTGAACTTATAAAAAACGGCAAGATTAAAGAGCTTTTGGTTGAAAGAATAAATAATGAACTTCTTGATGCACCTCTTTTTAATGCATCTAACAGGATTACAGAAATAGTTTTCCCTGCGGGGAGTGTTAAGTTTAACCTCAAAGACGGAGTTTATAAAGAAACAAAATCAAAAGAATATGAGCTTTTACAAGACGTCATAATTAAAAATGGCAAAAATAAAAATGATTTATCCCTGCGATTTCGCTCACGATGGTCAGCTAGAACTGTTTTAGATGAAATAGAAAAAGGAACAACTTTTTGGGTAAAAACAGAAAGTTTTGCTATTCGTGCGGTTTATAACAGTGAGCGTTCTACAAAGATTGCTCCAAAGCAGATTATTTTTACTAACCCAAAAAATCCAACGGTATCAAGGTTTAATGAAAGAGTTACAACAAGCGAAACTGCAACAAAAGAGTTAGAAAAGCTTTTAGGTGGGAAATATTTTCATTATCCGAAAGCCGTTTCTCTGATATCATACTTAATCTCGCTTATTTATGATGAAAGTACAAATATTTTCCCTAATGATTTTACAGTATTAGACTTTTTTTCAGGTTCAGGAACAACCGCACACGCTTGCATGCACCTAAACTCGCTTGATAACGGAAGTCGTAAATTTATTCTTGTACAAAAACCCGAACCACCTGCTAAAAATTCACAAGCCTTCAAAAAGGGGTACAAATCCATTTGCGAAATAGGTAAAGAACGAATAAAAAAAGCCGGAGAAGAAGTTAAAAAAATAAATTCAAATGTTGATACAAAGTTTAAATGCATTTCATATTAATAAAAGTTTTGTAGGTCAGGTTCTTCCTGACAATAACTGATTTTAAGTAAAATCTGCATAATTATAAATCAAAACCTCTTTTGTTTCTTTATCTTTGTTTTTACGCTGATAGCTGGAGTTGTTGTAAGATTTTTCTATGTGTTTGATATGATATTTTTTACTCCATTCAATGAGTTTTGTATTTTCTAAACCCTTGTGAACAAGTACATTTGAAAGAGCAAATTTTACTCCTTTCTTGTCAAGCGAGTCGAGTAAAACCAAAAGTTCTGTTTCTTCTTTTACCCCCCAGTTTTTAAAACCACGCTTACCGTCATTATAAGATGCATTTGAGATTAGATACGGAGGATCTGCGTAAACAAAATCGTTTTCACCAAGCTCAATATCATACAAAAAAGTAAAATCTTTTGAATAAAATTCTATGTTTTTATTCTTGAGTGCGTTCACAAAATTAATCAAATTTTCTTCTATAGTTTTATTATATTCACTTCTATTTTTTCCAAACGGAGTATTAAATTCGTGTTTAGAATTAAACCGGATTTGAATAACAAGTTAGGATAAACAAGTCTAAAACATCTTTTCCTTCATTGTATTTTTTTCTTAGAGTCAAATACCCTTCTTGATTTTCTTCGCTTAAACCAAATTCTTTTATTCTGTAATAAATTTTGTCAATTATATTTACCCCTTTTAGTTTAAAATATTCAAACATTTGGGGTAAAAAAAGGTTATGATCGTTATAGATTATTTTTTCTGCATCAATATTTATCCCTACATTAAATCCGCCTCCAAAAAGGTCAACAAAAGTTTCTATGTTTTTAGGAAAACAAGGAATAATGTCATCTAATATTTTATATTTCCCCCCTGTATAATTTAAAGGAGATTTTATATAACTACTCATTACATATCCTTCCTTATATAAAATATAAGTTCTTTTAAATCATCATCTGATTTAGTTTCCCTGCTCTTGAACCTTCTATATTCTATCTCGTACATTTTATAATCTTTACCATACTTTTTCAAAACGACTTCTATATCATTTACTTCCATTAAGCCTTCAGTACTATAGCTTACAAGTATATGCTTAAATTGAGCATTTGAGATTAAGTCCTCAAAAGATTTTAGAACAGAATTTTTTTTGCAATAATCAGACTTCTTGTCATTTTCTCTTAACCCTGTTACACCTTTAAGCGTAGGATTATCATACTTTGCGACTGTTTCAAGCAAATGATAGTTTGATGAATACTGCCTTTTATTATATGGCGGATCAACATATAAAATATCACCTTCAATTTTTTTTATTAAATCGTTACTATTTTCATTAAAAGCCTTGTTTTCTTTTTCGTTATTAAATATTTCCGGCTCTTTTAAGATTAAATCATTCAATGAACGCTTATCCCAAAATTTATTATATGCACCATAAGTTCCTGAAATATTTGAAATAAACGGTATTGCTTCAATTAAGACTGTAATAAGATAAAAATACTCACTTTCATTGATTAAAGATTTACCCCGCCATTCTTCAAATCAATTTTTACTCCATTTTTTTCGCTCAGATACATTCTATTCCCCAGCGGAGAATAGTTGTTTGTGCAAAACCGTTTTTCTTGGGGTAAATGTAACAATTCTTTTTCCGATAAATTGTTAAAATACTCAATAGGATTAAATCCGACTCTCTTAAATTCCGGCATGAAGTTTGTTTCAATTACAGCTTTTTGAATACAGTATGAAAAATATAAGATATCATTGGATAAGATTTTGTATTTTTTCTTAAAATAATTTCCTACACAAGCAGTTCCTGAGAAAATATCACAAAAGACTTCAGCGTCTTTGATATTCTCATCAATAATACGTTCAATCTATAACGCATGGTTTGATATTATCATAAACATTATTTATCTTCATCTTTTGCAAATTCATAGTACAATTTTCTGATGCATCATATAAATATGATGAAAAAATATAAATAAATTCAGTTCCGTTAACACATTTGTTATTAAAAGTATTATCAGCTAATAACTTCATAATGTACGATAAACAATAAACATCTTTTGAAAGTTGTTCAATTTTAAAGATATCAATCATAAAACCTCCGTGTAAATATTTGTTGCTATTAAAATCATATTTTCGTGATTTTTATTTCTATTTAGTCATAAATTACATATAAAAGTGTCAAATTTGTCAACTAAATCACAAATTTATATAATCATAAATATGAAATTACTTATAAGAGAACAAATAAAGACACTTCTTGCTCAAGAGGGTGTAAAGCTAAAAGAACTGGCAAAAATGATAGAAGAAGGCACAGGTAAAAAATGTGCACCAAATGCTCTTTCTCAAAAGCTTGGACGTGGTACTATGACCTATAACGAAGCAATTACAATTGCAGAACTTTTGGGATATCAAGTTAAGTTTGAAAAAGTTGAAAAAGATTAGGGCGTGTTAAGAACAGAATAATTATGGCTCGAAAGAAGAAAACACAAGGAATAGGAAAAAATAAAGTAATAAGTTTTGGTATAACTTTATTTTTGATGGCTACAGGGTTGTATTATATAGGCTTAAACTATGTTCCGCAAAAATGGTATGAAACACAAACGATGATGCCTAATCAAGTGGAGTCATATTACGTTAATCAATGGTGTACTTCTGATTTTGGAAGAAAAGAAGCTGTTCTTTGGGATATGACAAGGGTTGACTGCCTTACAAAAGATTATGCAATAGAATTTGATTTTGCTAAAAAATGGGCAGAAAGCATAGGTCAAGCATTATATTATTCAAAGATGACAGGCAAAGCTCCGGCTGTTGTTTTGATTTTAACTTCACCAAATGATTACCACTATGTTAAGCGTGTTGAACGGCTTGATAACGGGATAAAAATATTTCTTGTTAAAGCATTTTAGGCAAAGTATGTTGGGTGAAATTCTACAAAAAGCTAACCTCTTAAAAAGTTTGTAAAAATACGTTTTGTTTTGCACCACCAGCAGGAATCTTTTGGAATAACCTCTTTAATCTCAGATATAGTGTAAGGTTCAGGTTGAGGATTTCTTTGATATTTTACTGCAGGTTTACCCAAAAGCATTGCATAAACAGGTGTGTATCCTTTTGGAATTTCTAAGATATCACATAGTTCAGGGAATAATTTAATACATATCTCAGCGTAACCGCACCAACATGTACCGAGTCCTAAGCTATTTGCGTACAATTCTATATAACTGAGTGCAATAACAGGATCTTGTGGTGCGCAAGGCGCAGTTATGGGAGAGGATACAACTATCATATGCGGAGCGTTCCTGAATATTATATCTTCCCCTTTTTCAAATGACTGCTTATATGTTTCAAAATGTTTTGCAATTTTTGACAGAAGCTTGTTATTAAGCATTTTGAGTAATCTAGTGTTAACTTTTTCTTTCAAGGCAACCATTACTGATTTTTTCTCAACAAATGAAAAATGCATTTTATGGGAGTTACATCCTGTCGGAATATGTGGTAACATATCCTTTATCTTTTTTAATTCATCTTCTGATAGTTCTTCTTCTAGGAATTGTCTAATACTTCTTCTTGATTTTATTAAACCTAAAACTGTTTTAGAAGAAGGTTTTTCAGATTCATCAGGATTTTTCCCGTTAAAGCTTAATGCCCCTTGCGGGCAAATTGCCATACAGTGTTGGCATGCAAGGCATCTTTCTCCATATATCATTTTGGGATAATCGTCTTGCCCAAGTCCTATACACTTAGAAACACAGTCTTTTATGCACAATTCGCATTGTACACACTTTTCTTTATCAACAGTTATTGTATTCATAATCAAACTCCGTTATTTTTTTATTTTACAACATTAATTAAGTTTTGTTAAGGCTATAAGTCTATATATTAAAAGTTTAAGCTGATTTGTATAGAAAAATGAAAAATTATAGGCAATTTTTTATTAAAAAAATACTTTATATAAATGTATACATGTTTTGGGAATAAGGTAATTTTATGGGAATAAAATTTAATACAGATGGAAAGTCTAATTATAATCTTTTACATAAAAATTTTAACAAAAATGTAAATATTGATTATTTGGATGTTGAAGATAAAATGGAGCTATATTTTGCGCAATACAATGCAAAACCTCAATTTACTTCTCAAAAATCTGTTTTAAGAGAAAATTATAATATTAAAGTTGCACTTTGGCAGGTACCTTATGAAATGCCATTTTCCAAGATTCTTAAAAGATATGATAGTGATAAAAATAGCTGGCTGGAATATAGAAATGTAAGCAATGAAAATGAGATTGAAGAAGCTGAACGCAGTGTCGGCTCATATTTAAACCAATATAAAGTATTATCAAAAAATACATATTATGAAGACGGAACAAAAGATGTCATATCAAAATACCCAAACGGGACAAAAATAATTGAACATCATGGTGATAATAGTGTTTTTATAAATATTATGGATGAAAAGGATAGAATTGTAGCGGAAAAAGTATATAGTTATGATTCTTCAGCAGGACGCAAAATTGTTTATCAAAATATAGAAAAGGATGATAATATTTTTTCAGTTGCCAGAGTGTATTCTTATGATACAACCAATAACCGAAAAACAGATGTTGTAAACTTTGGTTATACAGGCAAATCATCAACTCTTACAAAAGGGTGTAAATTGGAAAAGGAATATTACTTACTAAATGGCGAAGAGGTTGAAGCAAAATGCAAAAAAGGTTCTGAATATAAAGTTAAGGATAAAAGCGGGAAAAAATATAAATTTATAGCTGAGTAAAGGTACAGAAATGTTATAATTTTGTGATTTTTAAGCTATTGTCTCATAATAACGGTATTGTTAAAATTCGGTTAGCACATTGTTTTAGCCTAATAAAAATTTAAGGAGAGGAATATATTTTTGGCAAGCATAGACTTTTTACGCAAGTCCGAATCAAAAAATGTAAGATTTGCTTTAAGTTACCAAAGCTGATTAAGCTGTAGTAAAATCTACCTAAAAAAGAAGTAAAACGGTTATAACAAACAGGTATTCTAAATAACTAATTATTCTATTATTACTTTAAGTATTTAACCGGTTTGATATATTTATCTCCTGATAAATTTACCCACTTTAATATTTGTATTCCTTGCGATATAATAACTTTGCAATGAATATTCAAACAAAAAATAAGAACATAATTAATACTCAAACCGTTGCGGGCAAACTTGTTAACTCTCTGATTGAACTTGGTGTAGACAGCATTTTCGGTTACCCCGGAGCCTCGGTTTTAAGTATTTATAATGAACTTTCTTATACAAACAAGATTACGCATTATTTGGTACGCCATGAACAGGCAGCAGTGCATGCTGCAGAAGGATATGCTCGTACAAGCGGTAAAGTAGGTGTTGTTCTTGTTACGTCAGGTCCGGGGTTTACTAATACAATAACAGGAATTGCTAATGCTTATAGCGATTCAACACCGCTTGTTATTCTTGCAGGCGATGTTCCTACTACAAGCAAGCAGGGCAAAATTTTTCAGAATGTAGATATTTTGCCGATGACAAAATCATGTGCTAAAAAAGTTTATACACTTAACCAAAATGATGACATTGAACATATAATAGAAGAAGCATTCACAGTTGCAAATACAGGTGTAAAAGGTCCTGTTGTAATTGCTCTTCCAAGAGATATTTTAGAATCAGAATACAAAACTAAATCAAAAAATATTATTGAAAATGATGAAAGAAAAAAGGACTATTCAAAAGCAATTGAAAAATTAAAAACATTGCTATCAGATGCAAGAAAGCCTTTAATTCTTGTTGGAGGGGGTGCAACTAACGCATCTGAGCAAATTACGGATTTAGTTAAAAAATACAATTTACCGCTTGTATCAACTCTTATGGGAATTGGTATTTATCCGTCAGATGATGAATTGTATATGGGAATGATTGGAATTAACGGTTCTAACGCAGCTAATACAATCCTGAATAATTGTGATTTACTTATCTCATTCGGCGTAGCCTTTTCCGATCGTTCAACCTGTAAAAGAGCAAACTTTGGTTCTAATACAAAAATTGTAAGCGTAAACTTGAATTTGATATCAGAAAATTTTGAGCTTCAAATAAAAGCTGATGTAAAAGAATTCATAGAACAATTTTTGTTAGTATCGAACGAAAAATATACCCGCCCGAATTGGTTAAATCAGGTAATAGCAATCAAAGAAGAATTTACGGCAGATGATAATACCTCAAAGTGTCTTCATTCTTCTTATGTACTTGCGACATTATCCGAACATACCCGCAAATATGAACCGATTGTTGTAACAGATGTCGGACAGCATCAAATGCTTACCGCACAGTTTTATAACTTCAATAAACCGGGAAAGTTTATCACCTCCGGCGGTATGGGAACAATGGGATTCGGACTTCCGGCTGCAATGGGGGCTTATGTGGCTAATCGTGATAACCTCATATTAAATATTACGGGTGATGGTTCTTTTCAAATGAATTTGCAAGAACTTGCAACTTGCAGAGAACACAATATCCCTGTAAAAATTATTATTATGAATAACGGATATCTCGGTATGGTGCGGCAAATGCAGGAAAAAATATATAATAACCGTTATCAGGTTGAGATGACTAATCCGGATTTTGTAAAAATAGCTGAAGCCTATGACTTGTTTGCAATTCGTGTAACAAACAAAGATGAATTAATACCGGCAATCAATAAAGCAATTGCGCATAAAGGAACCGCTATTGTCGATATTAAAATAGATTCATTTGAAGAAATATAATCAGAATCTAATGCATTTATATAAAAACGAAAGCCGCTCACAAATAGAACGGCTCTAAATTTGTCCCGATTTTCCTTTTTAATCAGGCGATTCCATCTTATCATCGCCATTGTTCCGAGGCAAGCTTTATTAAAGCTCACCGTTATAGAACCGGAGGCATTTATGCAACTTTGCGAAATTGCATTCCCCCCTTTTTCCCTAGCTTCCCGCTAAAGCTTCATTGGGGTTGGTCATTAATCCAACAAAGCTTCAAGGATTGCTGCGTTTTTGTTAGCTAATGTAGTAGATTTTACTCTGCTTTTGTACATGTAGCTTCTTAATGCTTCTCTAATCAGTTCAGAACGTGTACGATTTTCACCTTCTGCGACTTGATCAATTCTGTCTAAAAATTCTTCGGGCATTGAAATCAAAACTCTTGCCATATATTTCTCCTTTACTTTGTAATTAAATTTGATATCCTGTATATATATAAAGTAATAAAAAAATAAAAAATTGCCTTTTTAAAAAACAATTATTAAGAAATGTAAAGTTAAAAATATGGTACAATTATTTTATGGAAGAAAAAGAGCCTAAAAAAATAATAGGATTAATGTCCGGAACGTCTTGCGACAGTATTGATGCCGCGTTGTGTGAAGTGCAGCCAGATTTATCTGTTAAGTTAATTCAGGGGATTAACCATCCATATCCTGAACATATCAGAGCAAAAATTTTTCAGGCATTTAGAAACGAACTTTCGATAAAAGAACTTTGCCAGCTTAATTTTGCGATAGGCAGGTGTTTCGCTGATGCTTGTAATATTTTGATTGGTGAATTTGGCAAGCCTGACTTGATAGCAAGTCATGGGCAAACTGTTTATCATTATCCTTATGATGAAAAAATAGACAATATTCCTCTAAAAAGCACCTTGCAGATTGGTGAAAGTGCAGTTATTTCTGCTTTAACAGGCTGCATGACCGTTTCAAACTTCAGAGAAAAAGATATTGCCGCAGGCGGTCAGGGCGCGCCTTTAGTTTGTTTTGCTGATGAAAAATGGTTCTCTAATTCTTTGGTGCAAAATATTGGCGGAATATCAAACGTAACTGTTGTATCTGATGATTGCGCAACTTTCGGTTTTGATACAGGGTGCGGAAACATAATGATTGATTACTGCGTACAAAAATTCTTCGGTCAAAAATACGATAAAGACGGTGAAATTGCAAATCAAGGAAATATTTGTGAAAGCTGGCTGGATTGTCTTTTGCAAGATGAATATTATTATCTTGAACCTCCTAAAACAACAGGCAGAGAATATTTTTCGGTAAAATATATAGAAAATATTTTAAAATCCGCTCCAAATGAACCGAAGGATATTATATCAACGCTTACGGCTTTAACCGCTAAAACAATAGCTCAAGCTTACGAAAGATTTGTATATCCTGTGTGTCATGTTGATACTGCGATAATAGGCGGAGGAGGAGCGTATAATAAAACTATGATGAAGTTTTTGCGTCAATACTTACCCCAAAGAATTGAACTAAAAACCCACGAAGATTACGGAATTTCTAATAATTACAAAGAAGCAATGGCTTTTGCACTTTTAGGTTATTGCAACTATTACGCCATTCCATCTAATGTACCGTCTTGCACAGGTGCAGAAAAAAGAGTGGTTTTAGGAAAAGTTTGCTAGCAAAAATTTTTATTTTTGGATTTTATACCTGATAAAAGGGAGTTAAATTAGTGAAAATTACAGGTATAAAAGAAACAAATTATTTATACAGAACTAATACAAAAAATCTTCAATTTATGGCAAAGCCTAAGATAAAACAATCTTCGGCCGTTCAAGTTTTTTCACTTTTAACTGCAGGATGTGCTAGTATAATATCAGCATTACAAATGGGAGAGCAAAGAATGAACGAAACAAAAAAATTTATTGATATAAGAGAAGATTTTTCAAAGAAATTAGAGCCTGCTGCACTTAAAACAGAAAAAACCTGTTGGGAATTTTTTATAAATTCAAATCCGGAAACACAAGCAGAATACGAAAAAGCTGAAGATGAATTGTATTCTTTATATAGAGATGACGAAACATTTAATAAGCTTAAAACCATTGATAAAAATAAATTACCAAAACACGAAGCAAAGCAACTAAAAGATTTGTTGAAAGCATTTGATGAAGAACTTAATTCAGGCGAAACAAAAAAAGCTTTAAGAAAAAAAGAGGCTGATATCGGGCAAAAATACAACACTTATGTACCGACTATTGACGGAAAAGAAGTTACAAAAGTAGAGATAACAAAAATTCTTCAAAGCGAGCCAAATCAGAATATCAGAAGAAAAGCTTATGAAGCAAAAATAAAAGGTGGCGATTTAATTGCAGAGGATTTAATCGAGCTAGTCAAAATGCGTAACGAATACGCAAAAACACAAGGTTATGATAATTATTTTGACTACATGATTAAAGAAGAATACGATGTTGAACCGGAATTTTTGGATAAACTTATTGATGATGTTTATTCAAAAGCAAAAGATAAGATAAAAGTACTTCAAGAAAAAAGACATAAAGAACTCAAAGAAGAATTCGGAATAGATGAATTAAAAGCATATCATTATGGACTTCTTTTGGATTCTGATCCCGAAAAAGGGGTAAATGAGATTTTACAAAGTTGCGGTAAAGCATCTCCGGTTGAGAACTATCCTCGTCCTACGGGAGAGGAAGCAGCCGTACGAGCGGAGCGAGTTACGGATGCAGGTGAGGGGGCAGAACAAATAGTAGAAACTCTTGCCAAAAAAACTTATTCAGGTATGGGGTATGATATTGATAAACTCCAAACAGAAAGTAAGTTAACGCTTGATTTGTATCCGAGAAAAGGAAAAAATACCCACGGATTTTGTTTTGGTATTGAAGCAGGGAAAGATTCAAGAATTTTAGCAAATCTTACAAACAATGTTCAGAGCCTTGATACATTGAACCACGAATTAGGGCATTGTATGTACGATTTAGGATTATCACAAGAACTTCCGTTTGTTGACAGACAGCCTTCGTCATCTGCCGTAACGGAAGCAATTGCTATGATGATGGGTGATATTCAGAAAAAAGAAGATATTTTAAAAGACATTGTTCCGAATGAACTTCTAAAAAAATTCAAAGAAACATTAAAAGATGATGAAGCAAATTTTGTTTCAAGAAGTCTGGAAATAATAGAATTTGAGCGAGAATTATATAAAAATCCTGAGCAGAACCCTGCAAAATTATGGGCAGAGATGAGGGGTAAATATTTGAACAGAAATGATGAAGCGGATAATGAGTGGGCAACAATTCCGCATTATTTGACGCATCCGGGGTATTATCAAAACTACTTTAGAGCAACATTAATGAAGGCTCAAATATATAATCATCTTCATAAAGTTTTGGGTAATATTACAGAAAATCCTAAAACTGCAGAATATATGGATAAAAATATTTTTTCACTTGGAGCATCAATTGAGGAATATGATTTAATCAAACAACTGACAGGCAAGAATTTTGGGGTTGATGATTTCACAGAAGGGTTGTAAAAGTTTTTATCAGATAAAATATTAATGTCAGGTGAAACCTGACCTACAGGGGGAAAAATATAATTTATTCGATATTGAACAGATAATACTTTCTCAAAGTAGGAGAATGACTAAAATGTCATAATTTCAACAAGATACTTCGCTTGCGCTCAGTATGACCGGCACGTTACAATTCAAGCGAACACGTCATTCTGAGCCTATTATCAATTTAGGGGCGAAGAATCTCTAACAAAGGGATTTTTGACTTTTTAGCCACACTCATTAACTACAGGGGGAAAAATATAATTTGTTCAATATTGAACAGATAATACTTTTTCAAAGTAGGTCAGGTTTCACCTGATATTAACTAATATTCTTTATCTTTATTTGATATTTTTCTCTGTATAAGTGCAAGAATAAAGATTATTCCAAACAGAATATACGCTAAAGCACAGGATTTTCCGATATCAAAGTATTCAAATGCATATTTGTATATTGAATAGACTATAACGTTCGTTGAATCCTGCGGTCCGCCTTCTGTCATAACATAAATTAAATCAAAAATTTGGAATGAAGATATCAGGGTTACAAGCATTACAAAATAAGTTGTCGGTTTTAATAACGGCAGAGTGATTTTGAAAAAAGTGTCCTTTAATCCAGCGCCATCAATCTTTGAAGCTTCATAAATACTATTATCAATTGTAGAAAATCCGGTTAAGAATAAAACCACATTGTATCCTATAAGTTTCCACACAGATACAAAAATTAAAACAGGCATGGCAAGATGGGTACTAAATAGCCAAGTATAATGGGTTTTTAATAATGTATTTACTGCACCAATATTCGGGTCGAAAATCCAACCCCAAACAATTGCTATTACAACAGCAGGAGTAATAAACGGAAGAAAATAAATAGTCTTAAATACTTCACTTCCTTTAATTTTTGTATTTAATGCTGCTGCAATTAATAACGGAATAATTACTGCAAAGATAGTTGTTGATATTGCATAAACAAAAGTGTTAATAAGTATTTGCAAAAATTCCGCCTGAGAA